>ONNU01000092.1 GCA_900319255.1 uncultured Eubacteriales bacterium | reverse complement strand
GAACCTTAAGAGGGGGGCGCAGCCCACCTCTTGTGGTTCTCCCCTTTTGTCCGCAGCGGCTTTGCCGCTGCCCTGGAAGAAGTCAGCAAACAATACAAGACAGGGTATAAAGAATAAATCCCGAATCCGGTGTTCAGATTTAATACCCTGAGCCATACTTCTTTGGCATTTTTGCTTTGGTGAGTCATAATGTGGAAAACACTTTCCTTATCTTCCTCAGTGACTCATGCAATAGTTTTTTCCCCAAACCATCCAAGTATAACACGCGAGAACGAAAGTAACGCTTTGTCAGACCTGCCCCCGCGATTTTGGGTGCAGCGTCGACGCTGCACGCCGGCGCCGGCGGCTCAATTGTTTTTTTTGAGAGAATGTGGTAGAATATACTTATGAAAAAACATTGAAGGGATCATGCTTATGGAATCGAATTTTCATACACATACAGAAAGATGTCTCCATGCTTACGGCAAGGAAAGGGATTATGCAGAATATGCGGCAGATATCAAAATGAAAATACTGGGCTTTTCGGATCATGCTCCTTTTCCGGATAAGGACTACGGGCTTCGTATGCAGTTCGGTGAGCTTGGGGATTATATCGGTGAGATCAACAGACTAAAAGCTGAAATGCAGGGTTCTCTCACGCTTTACAGCGGACTTGAGATCGAGTATATACCGAAATATATTGATTATTACAAAAAGCTTTATGATGAATACGGGCTGGATTATCTTATACTCGGCGAGCATATGTACGCAAGCAGACACGGTTCTCTCAGAAATATCTACTTTGCGGAAACGACTGAGGATTATATCGACTACGCAAGGAATGTCCAGGAGGGAGCTGCATCGGGCTTTTTCTCAATGATCGCTCATCCTGATCTGATGTTCCTCAATGAATTTCCATGGGATAAAAACTGCGAAAAAGCCTGTGATATCATATTGCTTGCCGCTGAAAAATATGATCTTCCGCTTGAATTCAATATCAACGGCGTAAGAAAGGGCAAAAGAATGTTCCCTGACGGGATGCGTTTTCCTTACCCCCATGAAAAATTCTGGAGACAGCTCTCCGGCAGCAAGCAAAAGGTAATGCTGGGCTGCGACTGTCATACTCCTGAACAGCTTAATGATTCCGCTGTCGGTGAATCCGAAAAAATATGCAGGGAGCTTAGACTAAATATTATAAACAATCTTTTTGAGGAGGAAAAATAATGAAAAAGAAAATCAAAGGCTTATTATGTTTACTGTTGGCGCTTTCAATGGCTTCTGCGCTTTGCGCCTGCGGGAACGGTAATGATAAGGAAAACAGCAGTTCAGAAAGCAGCTCCGCCGAAAGTCAGAGCGTTTCAGCAGAAAGCTCTGTTGAAAGCAGCGCAGAGCTTTCCTCCGCTTCTTCATCAGAGGAAAGCGCAGATCAGATAAAAGCTGCCGTTCCGGAGGAATGGCAGGACAAGGGGATCTTTTCGGATTACTATGAAAAAGCATATGAAAAAATGTCCGCAATGACACTGGAGCAAAAGGTCGGACAGGTGATACTTGCAAGATACCCTTCATCTGACGCTTATGAAACTGCAAAGAAATATTATCTCGGAGGCTATGTTTTATTCTGGGCTGATCTGGATGAAAAAACAAAGGATCAGATAATCCTGCAGAATGACAAATACTCTCAGGCGCACGATATTCCCATGATAATGGCGACTGATGAAGAGGGCGGTTATGTCAGCAGGCTGAGCGATCATGATATGCTTGATTTCGAGGATTTCAGATCTCCCAGAGAAATATTCAACGAGGGCGGCATGGATGCGATAAAGGATGACGCTCTCAGAAAATCCCAGATCATGAATAACCTCAGGATCAATACAAATCTTGCTCCGGTATGCGATATCTGCACCGGTGAGGACAAATTCATGTATGACCGTTCTCTGGGACAGGATGCCGATGTTACAAGCACCTTTGTCCGTGAGGTAACAAAGATAAGTCAGGAAAACGGCGTTTCCGTTACACTCAAACATTTCCCCGGCTACGGAAACAATGAGGATACCCACACAGGCATTGCTGTTGACAACAGGAATATGGAGACCTTTGAAAGCACTGATCTCAAGCCCTTCCAGGCAGGTATCGACGAGGGCGCCCATCTTGTTCTCGTCAGCCACAATATCGTCAACTGCATGGATCCCGAAAGACCCGCTTCCCTTTCCCCTGAGGTACACAAGCTTCTGAGAGACAGGATGGGCTTTACCGGTATTATCATTACGGATGATCTTGCAATGGGCGCTATCAGTGAATATTCTCCGGATCAGTCAGCTGTTGTAACAGCCTTCAATGCCGGAAATGATATGCTATGCATTTCCGATATCGAGGATACATACGACAATATGCTTGCCGCCGTCAATGACGGTACTATCACAACCGATTCTCTCGATCATGCTGTAATGCGTGTACTTGCGTGGAAATATGCCAAGGGTATGATAAAGGACTGATAAAATGAAAAGAAGCTGTACCATTGACCGGGCAGCTTCTTTTTATTTTCCTATATTATCCTGTTTTATTCACCCGGAAGATTTGCTTCTATCATATCCGCATACACATCCGGAAGATTAGCGCCTTCAATATCAGCAGCCGGAACACCATTTACAAACATGATAACATAAGGTACACTTTCTATTCCGTATCTTTCCGCTATATCAGGAGACTGCTCTGTATCTACCGCAAGCACAGGTATCATATCCTCATACTGCTGCGCAAGCTCCTCCATTATTTCATCAAATCCCCTGCACGCCGGTTCCATATGGTTATAAAAGTATACCAGCGCAGCAGGCGAATTTATCCTTTCGTCAAAATCATATGAATCAACACGGATCAGATATTCTTCCATCATTTTCTTTTTCCTCCGTTATTATTCCGCTGTTATAAAAAGCTGACCTCGCCGGTCTCTAAATGATAGACTGCCCCTATGACCTTGAGACCATGCTCTTCTTCCCTGTGTATCTCAAAGCTTTTTTCAATTATGTCTATGCTATGTCTGACATTCAGGCAGCAGGCTTTATATTCATTCTTTTCATCACCTATTGCTTCTCTTATTTCATCTGTTATGAATTTGATATATCCTTCCGGGTCGTGATTTATTGCAGCGTCCACCGCGCCGCAGTGATCGTGTCCCAGAACTACGATGAGCTTTGAGCCGAGATGCGAGGCTGCATATTCGACCGAGCCAAGCTGATGATCGTCCATGACATTGCCGGCTACTCTTATTACAAAAAGCTCGCCGATACCTGCGCTGAAAATGCTTTCGGGGATGACCCTTGAATCAGAGCATGAAATTATTATCGCATAAGGCTGCTGACCGTTTTTACAGGTCTCTGCTCTTATCCCAGGGGAGATATCACCCGTTCCTGTTTTCGCTTCAAGAAAAAGCTTATTGCCCTGCTTCAGCCTTTCGACAGCCTCATCTGCGCTGATATTACTGCTAATATGCATATGATACACACCTTTCTGAAAAAAATATAATACCTGGATCCGTAAAGCTGACATCTCCGCTGCGGGTGGAAACAGAATCCTATGTTCTGCTTTATTGCCCTGAGTCATACTTCATTAGTATTTCTGCTTTAGTGGGTCAAAAGGTGGAAACCACAAGGGGTTCCCCCCCCACGTTTTCCCCCTTTTGCAATCCCCTTTTGTCCGCAGCGGCGTTTTACTGCTGCCCTGGAAAAAGTCGGCGGTCAGAAAAAACCCGAATAAAAATCAGAAATAATTTATTATTTATCTACTCCAGCCGTCTGAATATAACGAAGAATAATACCTATGAAGAATAAATGTGCGTTTCGTTGTTTTTATACAGACCCTTTTCAATTTACAAAAATGTCATCAAGTCATTTTCCGATCTTTTTCGCGCCGGAAAAGCTGTATTATACATACATCGGTTCTATTTGTTATCAAGTCTTGTTCTCAGTTCCATTGCAGCCTTGCCTATAAACGGAAGAATATACTGTTCAAATTTTGCTGCGTGATATATTCCCAGCCCCATCAGCATTACATAAACTATACTGATAGCTATTGTCAGCAGCAATGAGATTATCATTCTGAATTCAGGCATGAAAAACAATACTGAATACAGCAGAAAATCCACAAAATATGCCGATGTAAACACCGCAAAAAGCACTCCCCCCTGGAAGGTATGAAAACGCAGATCAGGATTATCCTTTTCGACAGCAAAGTGTCCGATCACAAATAGAATGCCGATATATGAAATAGCTGACAAAAATCTTATATTACTGTTATTCTCCTGCATATCAGAAAAACTCCTTTAAATTATTTCTGCAAATCTGTCTTACCCTATATATTCTATACCATTATCATTCAAAATTCAACAGCTCAAAAAAGAATATCTGATGCAGTTTCAGAACAGATCATGTTTACCGGATCCTGCAGGTATTGCAGATCCGGGGAATAATAAAAAGACAAATTTCATATAAATGTTGAGAAAAGCTATAAGAGGTGGAACCTCGGGAAAGGAATGAAGCAAAATGACAGGGTTTTATCCTGAAGGCAAACTTATCGGTACTATTGACAATCTGAATTCACTGCAATCACTGCCGGCATTGAACGAAGCATATCATGACGGCAAAATACTTGAAGCAAAGGCAATAGTCTGTGATTGCAATCATAATCTTATTGTTGATCTCGGCGTGATAAAGGGGATCATTCCCCGTGAGGAGGGCGCTATCGGGATCAGAGAGGGCAAGGTCAGGGATATTGCTGTTATCTCCCGTGTTAACCGACCCGTCTGTTTTATCATTACTGATTTCAGAAAAAATGATGCGGGCAAAACTGTCGCTGTCCTGTCAAGAAGGCTGGCTCAGGAAAAATGCATGAGGGAATATGTCAGAAGCCTGCATCCCGGTGATATCATTGATGCAACGGTCACGCATCTGGATTCCTTCGGCGCTTTTGCTGACATCGGCTGCGGTATCGTATCGCTCATTCCGATAGATTCCATATCTGTTTCAAGAATAGATCATCCCAGAGAACGCTTTTCTGTCGGGATGGAGATAAAAGCGGTCGTCCGTTCTTTTGAGGGCGACAGGATAAACCTCTCCCACAAGGAGCTTCTCGGCACCTGGGAGGAAAATGCCGGGCGATTCCACATCGGCGAAACAGTCGGCGGAATAATACGTTCCATCGAGGATTACGGCGCTTTTGTAGAGCTTACTCCCAATCTTGCAGGGCTTGCCGAGATCAAGGATGACATCTATGTCGGCCAGCAGGCAAGCGTCTATATCAAGAATATCATTCCCTCCCGTATGAAAATAAAGCTCATCATTATCGACACCTTTGATTATGAATACGAGCCGGACGCTCCTGATTATTTCATAAATGACGATCATATGGATCATTTCAGGTATTCTCCTCCCGGATCTGACAAGCTTATCGAAAGCGATTTTACCATACCGGATCGGTATGAGCCTGTTTATCTGCAGAAATGTCTTTGATAAGGATACCCTCATCCCGCAGCATCAGAAGCATCAGAAGGTTGATCTCAGCCGTACTGTTTTCCCTGTTATTATCCGTCAGCGTTATACTTTTCCTGTCCGGTTCAATAAGCTGCGATAAGGACATTATCAGATACGCTGAATTCAATCCGTCATATTCCGCTCTGAAAAAAGCGATGGAAATAGATATTGAAAGCTTCGGCACAGACCATCATCTCAGCTGGACAGATTCCCTTGCATATATCTCAGCCCGCTGTTATGACGATTACAGCAGATACAGCGAAAAGGATCTGTCCACGCTTTACAGCCGTATAAAAAGCGGAGAGAAAATGGACAGAATATGCTCGGGGCTGAAAAATTTCAATTATTATCATGAGGTATATTCTGCTGTACTGGGCGGGCTGCTGGGTGAATATGAATACACCGCAGAGGACAATACGGTAAAAAAGAAATACGGGCTTAAAGCGTATTTACCCATTGCGGAGGGCTTTGCATATTCAGAATATGATGATTTCGGCGCTTCGCGCTCCTACGGATTCAAAAGGCGGCATCTCGGACATGATATGATATGCGAAACAGGAACGCCGGTCATATGCATCGAGGACGGAACTGTTGAATGTATGGGCTGGAATCAATACGGAGGCTGGAGAATCGGTATTCGCAGCAGGGACAAAAAGCGCTACTATTATTATGCTCATCTTCGTAAAAACAGACCCTATCACTGTGATCTATCAGTAGGAAAGAATGTCAGTGCCGGGGATGTCATAGGCTATGCGGGAAGAACAGGCTACAGTGCTGAGGAAAATGTGAATAATATAGAAACGCCCCATTTACACTGGGGGCTTGAGCTGATCTTTGACGAAAGCCAGAAGGAATGTGACAATGAGATATGGGTAGATCTTTATGCTGTCACTAGGCTTTTATCCAGTCACAGGGCTGATGTGATACGGGATCCGGAAACAAAGGAGTTTTATCATGCTGACGCTTCTGTACAAGGTGCGGGCAAAGGCTTGTCGGGATGATATAATTAATATTACCTGAATCCGAGAAACTGACATCACCGCTGCGGGCGGATAAAAAGAATTCGCTGTTCTACTTTATTGCCCTGAGTCATGCTTCGTTAGTATTTCTGCTTTGGTGAGTCAGAAGGCGGAAACCACAAGGAGGGCCCTCTTGAGTTTTCCCCCTTTCCTTATCCCCTGTAGATAGCCAGGCTCTGACAGCTAAAATTAAGTTCTTTGCTTATCTGGAAATGCACCTTTTCGGTGAATTTGATAATTCTGATCAATGTATAAAGCTACTCACAAATTCAGCAGTTTTTTATATTTTCACCGTTGAGTTTTACAGATTAAGGTATTATTTCAGGGATGTCTTTTCAGGGAAAATACAGTCAATAAATATAAGCCGATGAATTTGTTGGATTCACCGGCTTTTTCTTTTCGTCTTTGCTTTTCCTGTTTTTGTTGGATGGGAAGCTTTTTGGCTTTCCGTCTGTCATTTTCTCGCTGCGCTTTAAAAATGACTGGTTTGGCAGATTTGGGGAGTTATTATTTATTCTTTATTCTTTTCTTCTGCTTTTCATCTGCTCGCATATTTTCCTTGCGGCAACCTGCAAACGCTTATATGTCGAATCCTTACTTCCCCGCAGGATCGGCTCTCCGTTTATATCCTCCTTAATGCTGCTGTTAAGGCTCAGAAACGACAAATGCTGAGAATACATTATCACCTTATCGTCATTGCAAAACTGTCCTACAGCCGCTTCTACAGCAAGAGAAGCGCATCTGCCGAAGGTTATTATATATTTATAGTCCCTGATATCATCCATAAGCCGGCTGAGGTTCTCAGCTGCAAGTATTTCGTCTTTTTTCGGCTCGCTGCGGTTATCATGGGCTTTATAATGAACCCTTTCAGAGGAATTGGTGATCCGGTAGGAATATCTGTCTGTATACGGGAATATATCCGGATGCTCCTTATTCAGTATCTCAAGCATCATATCAAGGTTTTTTCCGGTCTGACCGTTTACAAGCTTTCCGCTTTTCAGCTCCTCCTGACCCGGACATGAAAAAACAAAGGCTGTCCTCACACCCTCTGCCCCCTCATTTCTTTTTACATAGAATATCTCATTCTCCATCACGATCTCCCCCTCTACCATAATTCAATGTACCTAATTCTATCATACCCCCTCTCATTCTGTCAACCTGCACCGCCGGCGGGCAGCGTCGACGCTGCACCCAATATCGCGGGGCAGGTCTGACAATGCTTTACTTTCGTTCCCGCGTGTTATAGTTTTATGACAAGTGGAAATGAATTTATCCCGAGCTGGATCCTTAGCAAACTCCCAGAATTATTTTACACCAACCGCCGGCGGCGTGCCGCCGCTGTCACAATTATCTTAGCATATGCTCCTGAAATGCCGGACATTCTCTATCAGCTAAGTATACTCTGATTTTAAACAAAGAGGGGGCGCAAACAACCCTCTTGTGGTTCTCCTCTTTTGTCCGCAGCGGCAAAGCCGCTGCCCCGGAAGAAGCCAGCGGTCAGGAGAACTCATTATAAAGAAAATATGACTCCGGGCATTAAAGCAGAACATCGTATTCTATTTTCACACGCAGCGGAGATATCAGTTTTACGGATTCAGGTTTTAAATATATATATCAATTCCACTTTCCAAATTCCAAATTCATTTCAAATTCACATCAGATTATTGACAAAATGGTCAAATCGTGGGATAATATAAGTTGTATTGTTAGATTCAGCCTGCGGTTTATGAATATGTACGGCTGACTTTCAAGAATCGTAAAATACTGTTTTGGAGGAATAATTATGGCTAAGGAACTTGCAAAGGCTTACAGCCCGGGTGAGTTTGAGGAAAGGATCTATAAATTCTGGGAGGATTCAGGCTATTTCCATGCTGAAATAGATAAGGATAAAAAGCCTTATACTATCATGATGCCCCCTCCTAATATCACAGGTCAGCTCCATATGGGTCACGCTCTTGATAATACTCTGCAGGATATTCTTATCAGATTTAAAAGAATGCAGGGCTACAGCGCTCTCTGGCTGCCGGGTACCGATCACGCTTCTATCGCTACTGAGGCTAGGATCGTTGAGGCAATGCGCAAGGACGGCGTTACCAAGGAGGATATCGGAAGAGAAAAATTCCTTGAAAGAGCATGGGCTTGGAAGGCTGAATTCGGCGGCAGGATCGTTAAGCAGCTCAGAAAAATGGGCTCCTCCGCTGACTGGGAAAGAGAACGCTTCACTATGGATGAGGGCTGCAACAAGGCTGTCAAGAATGTTTTCGTCCGCCTTTATGACAAGGGTCTTATCTACAGAGGTGAAAGAATAATCAACTGGTGTCCCAAATGCCTTACTTCAATTTCTGACGCTGAGGTTGAATATGAGGAGCAGGCAGGTCATTTCTGGCATCTGCGCTATAAGCTCAGCGACGGCAGCGGCTATATCAACCTCGCTACTACCCGTCCTGAAACACTTCTCGGTGATACAGCGGTCGCTGTCAATCCCAAGGACGAAAGATACAAGGATCTCGTAGGAAAGACCGTTATCCTTCCCCTTGTACATCGTGAAATACCCATCGTTGCCGATGATTATGTTGAAATGGATTTCGGAACAGGCGTTGTTAAGATCACACCTGCTCACGACCCCAACGACTATGAGGTAGGTCTGCGTCATGGTCTTCCGGTCATCAATGTAATGACTGATGATGCAAGGATCACTGAGGATTATCCCAGATATGCAGGCATGGACAGATACGAGGCAAGAAAAGTGATCGTAAAGGATCTGGAGGAAGAAGGCGCTCTTGTCAAGATCGAGGATTATTCCCATAATGTAGGTACCTGCTACAGATGCTCTACCACCGTTGAGCCGAGAGTTTCAAAGCAGTGGTTCGTTAAAATGAAGCCTCTTGCAGGTCCTGCCATAGACGCTGTAAAGAATGATGAAACACAGTTCATTCCTCCGCATTTTGAAAAGACATATTTCCACTGGCTTGAAAATATCCGTGACTGGTGTATTTCCCGTCAGCTCTGGTGGGGTCATCAGATCCCCGCATTCTACTGCGACGACTGCGGCGAGCTTACCGTTACACAGGATAAGGAAGCCTTCTGCCCCAGGTGCGGAAAGAAAATGCGTCAGGATCCCGATACTCTTGATACATGGTTCAGCTCTGCGCTCTGGCCCTTCTCAACTCTGGGCTGGCCTGATGAAACAGAGGAGCTGAAATACTTCTATCCCACAAGCGTTCTTGTAACAGGCTATGATATCATCCCCTTCTGGGTAATGAGAATGATGTTCAGCGGTATCGAGCATACCGGCAAGGCTCCCTTCGATAAGGTTCTTATCCATGGACTTGTTCGTGATTCTCAGGGCAGAAAAATGAGTAAATCACTGGGCAACGGCATTGATCCCCTTGAGGTCATTGAAAAATTCGGCGCCGATGCGCTCAGACTTACACTGGTCACAGGTAATGCTCCGGGTAATGATATGCGCTATTCAGAGGAAAAGATCACTGCAAGCCGTAATTTTGCAAACAAGCTCTGGAATGCCGCAAGATTCATTCATATGAATATTGATGACTACGATGTAAAGAACGAGCTTCCTGAAGTTCTTACCATCGAGGATAAATGGATCATTTCAACTCTGAACGATACCATAAAGGTAGTTACAGAGAACCTTGAAAACTTCGAGCTGGGCGTTGCTGTTCAGAATATCTACGATTTCACATGGGATATCCTCTGCGACTGGTATATCGAGCTTGCAAAGGCACGTCTTCAGAGTGAGGGCGAAACTGCTCAGAACGCAAGACAGGTTCTTGTCTGGGTAATGGATAAGACATTGAAGCTTCTCCATCCCTTCATGCCTTTCATCACAGAAGAGATCTGGCAGTCAATGCCGCATGAGGGCGAAACCATAATGAAGCAGCAGTATCCTGTATATGATGAAAACAACTGCTATGCTGACGCTGCAAGAGAAATGAATATCATTATGGATGCGATCAAGGCTATCCGTAACCGCAGATCTGAAATGAACGTCCCGCCTTCAAGAAAAGCAAAGGTATTTATTGCCGCAAAGGAAAAGGATATTTTCACTCACGGTATACCGTTCTTCAAAAAGCTTGCAAGCGCAAGCGAGGTT
>ONNU01000003.1 GCA_900319255.1 uncultured Eubacteriales bacterium | reverse complement strand
TCTCAGATCGTCATTATCCATACAGGGAAGATCGTCATGTATCAGCGAATAAGTATGTATCATTTCGAGCGCGCAGGCAAAGGGCATCGCTGCGTTTTCATCCCCTCCGCAAAGCCTTGCAAATTCAAGCACAAGCATGGGACGGATCCTTTTTCCGCCGGCGGTGAGGCTGTACTCCATTGATGATACAAGATTGTCGATATATCCGTCCTTCCGGGGAAGCCAGGATACAAGCTCCTTTTCGATGTTTTTCAGCATTTCTGACATTTTTTGTTCCTCCGTTTCATACTGTTTCAAGATCATTTATATCGGTTATTTTCTGCTCTGCTTTTTTAAGAATATCATAGCATCCCGCTGTCAGCTTCGTTCCTTCGTCAAACAGCTTCATTGCTTCGTCAAGGCTGATATTTCCTTCTTCAAGCTTTTCGACTATCTCTTCAAGACGTTTGACCGCTTTTTCATAATCGGCTCTTTTCATCGCTTACCTTCCTTTCGTTTACCGTGCATTTCACAATGCCGTCTGAAAAAATGACATCTATTTCATCGCCCATGTGTATTTTTCCTGCGGATGTTATTATTTCATCCTCCATATTCACCACCGTATATCCTCTTGAAAGAACCTTCAGAGGACTGAGGTTATCCAGTCTGGAGGAAAGTCCTGTGAATGTGTTTTTATTTTCATTGATAATGCTTTTATATGCTCCGCTGAGTCTGCCGGAAAGCATATCAAGCTGCATCTGTTTATTTCTGATAAATTCAGTCTTATCTCTCAGGATCTTTGAGGATGCCGCTGCGTCAAGTCTGTTTCTTGCGTTTCTCAGCATCGCATTTATCCCGCCATTGAGTCTTTCTCTGAAATAAAGTATATTTCCCAGCAGCTCGCCTTCTTCCGGTGAAATAAGCTCCGCTGCGGCTGAGGGGGTGGACGCCCTTACATCCGAAACAAAATCGCAGATAGTAAAGTCGGTCTCATGCCCCACGCCTGATACTACCGGTATGCTGCATGAATATATAGCTCTTGCAAGGGCTTCGTCATTGAATGCCCAGAGATCCTCGATAGAACCGCCGCCTCTTCCGATAATGATAACATCGGCGCATTTCAGTCTGTCGAATTTTTTTATTGCCCCGGTAAGCTGAGCTGCAGCGTTTTCTCCCTGTACAAGCACCGGACACATTATTATCTCTCCTATGGGATACCGCCTGCCGAGAATGCGGCATATATCCTGAACTGCTGCGCCTGTTGGTGAGGTTATCACGCCTATGCGCTGCGGAAATGCAGGAAGAGGCTTTTTATGAGCGCTGTCGAACAAGCCCTCGGCTTCAAGTCTTTTTTTCAGCTGCTCATATGCAAGGCTTAATGCCCCGATACCGTCCGGCTGCATATCTTCAATATACATCTGATACTGCCCTGTTACACTATATACAGATACATAGCCCCGGACAAGGACTTTCATGCCTTCCTCGGGATGGAATTTCAGCCTTGATGCATTTCCCGCAAACATTACAGCCTTTACAGCTGACTTTTCGTCCTTTAAGGACATATAAAGATGACCGGTGCGGTAATGGTCTGTAAAATTGGATATCTCGCCCTTCAGAAATACTGATCTCAGATTTTTATCGCCGTCCATCAGGGTCTTGATATAAAAATTAAGCTGCGAAACGGTCAGCACCGCCATATCATCACCTCCGCTGCTTTCAGAAATCAAATTTTATCTGGGATTCCTGCATATCCGGCAGCTGTACACCTATATGCAGACAACCTGCTCTTGTAATGCATCTTCCCCGGGGGGTGCGGTTGAGAAAGCCTATCTGCATCAGATACGGCTCAATCACATCCTCGATGGTGACAGCCTCTTCACCGATCGCCGCCGCAAGGGTCTCAAGCCCTACGGGTCCGCCCTTATAGAATTTTACTATCGCATTGAGCATACGTCTGTCGTTTGAATCCAGTCCCAGCTCATCTATTTCCATGCGTTCAAGAGCGATACGGGCTGTTTTCAATGTGATAACTCCGTCTGACATGACCTGAGCAAAATCACGCACTCTTTTAAGCATACGGTTGGCTATTCTCGGCGTTCCTCTTGAACGGGATGCTATTTCAAGCGCTCCGTCCGGTTCTATGGATATCCCCAGTATGCCTGCGCTGCGGTTGACGATAAGAGCAAGCTCCTCAGGAGTGTAAAGCTCAAGACGCAGGGTAACTCCGAAACGGTCACGAAGCGGCGCTGTAAGCTGTCCTGCGCGGGTGGTTGCGCCTACAAGGGTGAATCTGGGCAGGGGTAGATGATAGGATGCTGCCATCTGTCCTTTTCCTGTTACGATATCAATTGCAAAATCCTCCATTGCAGGATACAGCACTTCCTCGACCGCTCTGGAAATACGATGTATCTCATCAACAAAAAGCACATCGCCCTCATTGAGATTTGTAAGTATCGCCGCAAGATCTCCCGGCTTTTCTATCGCAGGTCCTGAGGTTATGCGCAGATTTACCCCAAGCTCATTGGCAATAATGCCTGAAAGTGTGGTTTTACCAAGTCCCGGAGGACCGTACAGCAATACATGGTCAAGTGGCTCATTCCTCTGTCTTGCAGCTTCGATAAAAACCGCAAGATTCTGCTTTGCCTTATCCTGACCTATATAATCATCAAGTCTTTTGGGACGAAGGGGATTATCATTATCGTTTTCTCCCATTATCTCTGTGGGAGAAACTATCCTGTTTTCAAAATCAAAATCTTCCATCTGAATTTCCTCTGCAAATATTATTTTTTACCAATCGCTTTCAAAGTTTCGCCGATGATTTTTTCTACCGGAAGGGAAGGATCTATTCCCGTCATGTACGGCGCTACCTCATCGGGAGAATATCCCAGAACTGCGAGGGCTCCGACTGCTTTTTCAAGATTTCCTGTGGGCAATGCCATATTTACATTTCCGGCATCTGACGGGATCTTTATCACTCCGCTGGGGACAATATTCTTTACCTTATCCTTCAATTCGAGAATTATCCTCTGGGCAAGCTTATTACCGACGCCGCTGGCTTTTGTAAGCGTCTTGCTGTCACCGGAGGATACCGCAAGCGCCACCTGTTCAGGGGTAAGCACCGACAAAATCGCAAGCGCAACTTTTGCGCCCACACCGCTTATTGTGGTCAGCAGCTTGAAGCAGTTAAGCTCCCTCGAATCAGCAAATCCGCAAAGCTCCACCGCGTCCTCTCTTACCAGCATATGTGTATATACCATTGCCTTCTCCCCGACTCCGGGCAGCTTTGACATGGTATTCATTGTTGTAAGGCATTTATATCCGACACCTGCGCATTCTATCACAACTGCGCCCGGTTCGCTGTGTATGATCGTTCCTTTAAGGCTGTATATCATCTGACATTTTCCTCTCTGTTTTATTTTTTCCGTGATATTCCTTTTTTATATACCCAAGCTCCTGTCTGCCTTTATATTCCGTTCCGTCAAAATCAAGTCTGATGATCCACGGCATGAGATCTATTATACGCATAAATTCATTAAATCCGAAGCTGTTATCATAATAATTTATTATAGTGCTCAGCGCAGTACCGTGAGTGCCTACAAGAACATTCATTTCAGCGCAGCTTTCAAGTATTTCACTAACCGCAGAAATATTGCGTTTTTGAGTATCAAGCAGTGATTCTCCGCCCGGTTCATGAAAGCTCATATCCTCCCAGCGTTTTCTGAACATTTCCGGAGAGCTGTTTCCGCCGGCACCGTGTTCTCTTTCTCTGAGGCGGGTATCTGTGATTATCTCAAGTCCATGCTCAAGAGCAGCGGGAGTAATAGTCAGAAGCGAACGCTGATAGGGACTTGAGCAAGCTTTATCAAGCCGTATATCCTTGAACAGCTCTGATACATAATATCTGTCCTTCATTCCCTCTTCCGTAAGGACAAAGCTGCTGTCGCTGCCTGAACTGTGATCGGGCTGGGCATGGCGCACAAAATACAATGATGTCATTTTATTTCCCTCCGTATTCCGGAGCTTGTTTTCTGGGAATTCAGAAGATTGCGCAGTCTTGTTCCCGAGCTTTGCGCATGACAGATCGCCATTGCGAGAGCGTCTGCTGTATCATCCGGCTTCGGGACTTTTTCAAGCTTGAGCAGTCTTCTTGTCATTTCCATGACCTGAGGCTTTTTTGCCTGACCGTAACCTGTAACAGCTGATTTTACCTGCAGCGGGGTATATTCATATATGGGAATATTGCTCATCTGGGCGGCAAGCAGTATTACTCCTCGTGCTTCCGCAACCGGTATCGCTGTTTTCTGGTTGTTCTGGAAAAACAGCTTTTCTATCGCCATTTCATCAGGGTCGTTCCTGATGATAACAGCCGTCAGATCATTATATATATGCTGCAGACGCATGGGAAAGGGCATATCCGCATCTGTTGTGATAGCGCCGTATTCGCTGGCTTTATAGAAGCCTCCGCTATATTCGATTATACCATATCCCACTATAGCATAGCCAGGGTCGATCCCCAGAATTTTCATTATCTTAAACATTCCTTTTATATATTGATAAAAGCTGACGAAACATTCACTTTTCATACACAATTTAGGTCTGAAAAGTGACCTTATTCCTCCGTGCAGCAACTTTGATATAATTATACTATATTTTTCATCATTATTCAACCCGCCGCCGGCAGCGTCGACGCTGCACCCAAAATCGCGGGGGGTAGGTCTGACAATGCTTTACTTTCGCCCCCGCGTAATATACTTGGATGGTAGAGGGAAACAAATATTTTCTGAGCCGTCTCCTACAAAAACTCCCAGAAATATTATATACGAACGGCAGCGTCGACGCCGGCGTGCCGCCGGTGTCAAAATCGCGGGGGCAGGTCTGACAATTTTTTACTTTCGTTCTCGCGTGTTATAGTTGGATGATAAGGAGAAAAAGGAATTATCCTCAGCGGGCTT
>ONNU01000219.1 GCA_900319255.1 uncultured Eubacteriales bacterium | reverse complement strand
TGACACCGGCGGCACGCCGGCGGCGCCGGGATAGTTGACAAGGTAAAAAAAATGGTGTATAATACGTTTTGGAAAGAGATAATATGCCGATGTGGTGGAATGGCAGACACGCCTGACTCAAAATCAGGTAACGAAAGTTGTGCGGGTTCAAGTCCCGCCATCGGCACTATCGCCCCGTCGCAGTGCGCCGGGGCATATTAATTTATAAGGATCATCGTATGAAGAATAAAGAGTGGTACGGATTTCCTGTATTATTATTTATTCTTTTATTTATTTTGCTGAAAAGGAATCATCTGAATGAAGGAATTTGAAAAGGATAAGGAAATCGAAAAAATCAATAATGAAAATGAGCATGGCTTTGATGAGCTTATGCTTTCCGATAAGCTTATGAGAGCTGTCGATGAGCTGGGGTTTGTTTCCCCTACCGTGATACAGCGCAAGGCTATCCCCGCTGTCAGAAGCGGCAGGGATGTTATCGGCAGATCTCAGACCGGTACGGGAAAAACTATGGCTTTTGCTATCCCCGCTGTAGAAATGATAAATTCACTGGAGGATAAATCACATGTCGCAGTTATCATCATGCTCCCTACAAGAGAGCTTGCAATACAGTGCTGCGGTGAAATACGAAAGCTTACCAAATACTGCGAAAGCATCCGCCCTGTTGAAGTATACGGCGGCGCTCCCATGGATAAACAGATCGCAAGGCTCAAAAGAGCTAATATCGTTGTCGGTACTCCCGGCAGGATCATGGATCATATGAGAAGAAGAACACTGAAGCTTGACCATGTGAAGCTTGCAGTTTTGGATGAAGCAGACGAAATGCTGAGCATGGGCTTTAAGGAGGATATGGAAAATATCCTGCGGGATACCCCCGCCGACAGACAGACTGTGCTTTTCTCCGCTACAATGCCCGATGCTATCATGTCGATAACAAACGAATTCCAGAGAGACCCTGTGGTGGTTCAGGCGGATAATAAAAAGCTTACCCTGGATAATATCAGGCAGACCTATGTTGATGTTCCTATGGGAAGAAAGCTTGATGCGCTCAAGCTCCTGCTTTATTATTTCGAGCCTTCTCTCGCTATCGTTTTCTGCAATACAAAGAAAATGTCAGAGGAGGCAGCTTCCTCACTGAGCAAGGCCGGTATCAATGCGGAGGCTCTTCACGGGGATCTCAAGCAGTCTCAGCGCAATACGGTAATGGATAAATTCAGATACGGCTCTACATCTGTTCTCGTCGCAACAGATGTCGCTGCAAGAGGTATCGACGTAGATGATGTTGAATTTGTCATAAACTATGATATCCCGCAGAATAATGAATATTATGTCCACAGGATAGGCAGAACAGGACGCGTGGGAAAGGAAGGCAATTCCATCACTATATGCAGCGGCAGACGTCAGGTGCTGGAGCTTCTCAATATCGTCAGGGATCTGAAATGCAGCATCTCCCAGATAGAAGTGCCTACCGGGGATGATATCAATTATAATATCGCTGAAAGAAATCTTTCCTCTGTGGAGGAAGTGATATCGGGAAAGATCAGCGACAGATACAGGGATATGGTAAATATGCTGCTGTCAGAGGGGTATTCCCTGTTTGATATCGCAGCAGCAGCTTTGCAGATGAATTTCTCCGAAAAAGAGATCCGTGTCAATGATATCAAAGCCGAAAGAAAACAAAACGGCAAAAACGGTATTACCGATTATTCTAAAATCATGCTCAATATCGGCAGGGCAAGCCGTGTTGCGCCGAATCATATCGTTGCGTCACTGACGGAAAAAAGCATCCTCAACGGCAGCGATATCGGAAAGATAGAAATTTATGACGACTGCTCGGTAGTCGCTGTGCCAAGCATCGCAGTTGAAGATGTGCTTGATAAAATGTACGGCGCAAAGGTCTGCGGCAGACCGGTAAAGGTCAGTCTGTATGAGGAAAGACGTCCTGCAAAGTCTGACCGCCGCAGCTCTCATTCCGGCGGCAGAGGCTCAAAAAATACCAGAGCAAAGGGGAACAGCCCCCGCAAGGTCACTGATAAAAGATCAGGGAGCGGTAAAAATCTGCGCAGAGCAGCAAAGCGTCACGGATAAAAGCTATCACTACCGGGAGGTATATATGAAAAGGATATTATGTATAATTGCCTGCCTTATGATCACAGGCGCAATGGCAGGATGCAGCAGTGAAAACAACGCTCAGCCCGCTGATACAGAAAGCATCCTGCGTCAGAGCATAGCTGCCGAGACCGCTGTGAAAGAGGAAAGCATTGATGAAATAAGCTATCCCGAAGGAACAGAGGAGGTCAATACCGACAGCCTGAAATATAAAAGCGCTGACGGAAAGCTGAATGTTACGTTCCCGAAGGATTTTATAAAAAAGCTTGACAGCATCAGTTCCGAAAGCGGGATCTATCTTTCCACAAGCGACGGAAAAGCTACGCTCCAGCTTGATCATATAAAATGCGAGGGCGTAAACAGGGATAATCTCAGGGATTTTCTTGAGGAAAAATATAAGGATTCAAAGGCTGAGACCGGCGAGGACGGTACGCTGATCTTCAAGGTCAATACCACCGATAAAAAGAAAAACAAGGTCACCTGCTGTCTTAAAGCTGTGGTAAAGGACAACGGCTACTGTCAGGCGATCCTCAGCTATCATCAGGGGGATGAAAATAAATATCTGCCCCTGCTTGAAAAAATCATTATTCAGCCTTAAATATAATTACAGAAAGGAATGACTGCTATGAAATATAATTTTACCAAAATGCACGGAGCAGGAAATGATTATGTTTATATCAACTGCTTTGAAACAAAGGTCGATGATCCCAATGCGCTGAGTATCCTTCTTGCCGACAGACACAAGGGTATCGGCGGCGACGGACTTGTGCTGATCTGTCCGTCAGAGGCGGCAGATGCAAAAATGAGGATGTTCAATCTTGACGGTTCAGAGGGAATGATGTGCGGAAATGCCATCAGATGCGTTTCCAAATTCATCTATGATAATAATATCGCCCGCAAGGACACCGTGACCATCGAAACAAAAAGCGGTATCAAAACCATCAGCATAAGATCTGAAAACGGCAGATTCATCAGCGCCAGCGTTGATATGGGCAAGGCTGTACTTATCCCCCGTGATATACCCATGAGCGTGGATGGAGAAAGCTTCATCAGCCAGCCCGTTGAGGCAGCCGGAAAGACATATCTCTGCACAGCCGTATCAATGGGAAACCCCCACTGCATAACCTTTGTTGACAGCGTTGACGATATAGAGCTTGAAAAGATCGGTCCGCTGTTTGAAAACCATCCCCTGTTCCCCGACAGAGTGAATACCGAATTTATCAGGATCATCGACAGGAATAATATTGAGATGCGCGTATGGGAGCGCGGCTCGGGAGAGACCCTTGCCTGCGGTACAGGCTCCTGCGCGGCAGTAGTTGCAAGCGTGCTCAACGGGTACGCAGATATGGACAGCCCGGTAAACGTACATCTTCGCGGCGGTATTCTCACAGACACCTACCGTAAGGACGGCACTGTGATAATGGAAGGCTCAGCCACAAAGGTATTCGAGGGCGTAGTTGATACAGATGAGGTAGCTGACGGTATCTGATGATCGTCAAGCAAAAAATATCCGGCGGCAGTCGTGCTGAGCATGACCGCCGCCGGGTTTTGTTTTTGCAGGTTTTATTAATTTTTCACTTCCGTTTTCCCAAAGCGAAAACGTGGGGGGAACCCCTTGTGATTTCCACCTTTTGACTGACCAAAGCAGAAATACTAAATGAAGTATGTCTCAGGGCATTAAAGCAGAACATCGGATTCTGATTCCACTTTCCAAATTCCAGATTCCAGATTTCACTAACCACTACTTATTACTTTTCTTCAAAGACCTGATAAACCTGTTCTTTCTTGATTCAAGTATTCTTTTTTCCATGATCGGGGTAGCCTTGTCCACAAGCTTGGTGAGGAGAATGAATACTACCAGATCAATAGCTAAAATGCTGACGAAGGAAATGAAGATATTGAGTGTGATCGGTGAAAATTCAAAGAACCATGCAAAGAATATCACTCCGATAAGAAGCCCTGCGTTCATCGCTATGAATAAAGCGGCGCGAAGAGCGTTGAAGGGTCTTGATATCCTGAAAAGTATCATCATGGAGCCGGCTGATAATGCAAGCACGCTGAGAGTGGTGTATTCAATGTCGGTAAGCCCGAATATGCACTGGGATATTATCGAAAGAATTATGCCCAGAACGATCGTCAGACCCGCAGGTACTGAGTTTTTCAGAATGTTGAATATGAATATGCCCTTTATCCGCTCCTTGTTGGGTTCAAGTGCAAGGATGAACGAGGGTATACCGATGGTAAATGCATTGATAAGCGTGTACTGTATCGGTCTGAAGGGATAGGACGCGCTGACAAAGATAAACATTATTGCAAGCAGTATGGAGAATATGGTCTTTACTATGAAGAGTGTTGCTGAACGCTGGATGTTGTTGATGTTTCGTCTGCCCTCAAGCACGACCTTCGGCATTGATGCGAAGTTGGAATCAAGCAGAACCAGCTGGGAAACATTTCTTGCGGCATCGCTGCCCTCTGCCATTGCGATAGAGCAGTCGGCTTCTTTCAGCGCAAGTACATCGTTAACGCCGTCGCCTGTCATTGCAACGGTGTGACCCCGGCTTTTAAGCGCAATGACGAATTTCTTCTTCTGCGCCGGAGTAACTCTGCCGAATACGGTATAGTTCTCGATGGCGTCGGCTATCTTTTCATCATCGGTCAGGGTGGTGGCATCCACATATTTGTCCCAGCCGATAACTCCTGCGCGTTTTGCAACATTCGATACGGTTATGGGATTATCGCCGGAAATGATCTTTACCGTTACCTTCTGATCTGCAAAGTATCTCAGGGTCTGGGGAGCCTCCTGTCTGATCTTGTCATTGAGAAGCGCAAGTCCGATGACACGGATATCCTCCGGAAGCTCTTTTTCACGGAAATCATTGTCTGAATGAGCAATAATTATCGTACGGTAATCCTTTGAATATTTCTCAAGCATAGCCCTGAGATCCTCCGGAACCTTTCCAAGAATGAACTCAGCCGCACCCATGATATATGAGCCTGCGTCCGGAAAATGCGCGCCTGACCATTTCTTTTCAGAGGAAAACGGTATCGTTCTGTCGGCTTTAAGCCCGCTCTTTCCGCCGCAGCTGTCCTTCAGAGCCATGAAGGTCGCATTCGTATCGTCAAGAGAGCATACAAGAGCGGCGATGGCATCCTCCGCATTTTCCTTTTCAGCTCCGCCGTAGCCTATTACGTCAGCTACCTCCATACAGCCTTCGGTGATGGTTCCTGTCTTGTCAAGGCAAAGCACATCAACACGGGCAAGGGTCTCGATACAGTAAAGCTCCTGTACAAGCACCTTTTTCTGGGAAAGCCTTATTACAGCCACCGCCAGCACCGTACTTGTGAGAAGCATAAGTCCCTCCGGAATGATGCTTGTCATTGAAGCGACGGTCTGGACAACCACCTTCTGCAGTGTATCCGGCACCTGACCGAAAAGCGTGGTTATCATTTCCGAGCCTTCGGGACCTCTGCAATACTGACTGAAAAACAGAAGCGCGGAAAGGGGGAGAATGATGAAGGTAAGAAATCTGACTATGGTTTTCAGAGTTATCATGATCTCTGAATTGATCTTTTTGGTATATTTAGCCTCCGCAGAGATCCTTGAAGCATAATTATCCTCTGCAACGTGTTCAACCCTTGCGGTACATTTTCCGCTGACGATATAGCTTCCCGAAAGGATAAGATCGCCCTTTCTTTTGACAATAGCGTCCGATTCGCCTGTGAGCAGGGATTCGTTTACCTCACATTCTCCGCAGACCAGTATTGAGTCAACGGGGATCTGATTGCCCTGGGAAAACTCAAGGATATCGTCAAGAACTATCTCCTCGGTGGAGATCTTTGATCTTTTGCCGTCACGGATGACGGAAGCCTTTGATTCGGAAACGATAGAAAGCTTTTCAATGGCGCTTTTAGCACGAAGCTCCTGAATAATACCGATCGTGGTGTTGAAAAACATAACCCCAAGGAAAAGCATATCCTTATACGAACCAACAAGCAGTACAGCGATTCCCAGCAGAATATTCAGGATATTGAACAGCGTTACGATATTATCATAAAGTATGCGCTTTACGCTTTTTCCCTTTGGCTGGGTATTTCTGTTGTAAAGGTTGTCCTTTTTCCGCTGTATGACCTGTTCCTCAGTCAGACCCTTTTCCGGAGAGGGATCAAACCTTACAGCATCCGGAGCCGAAGCTTTCTCGTTTTTTGTGTTATTATCCATCTCTTATTATATCTCCGTAATTATATTTTTTTAAGCTGATTGTAAAATACAGAAAAGCCTGTGTTTATACGGATTTATTTGTATATACAATAATAAATTTTCTCCGTTTTCCAAGTATTTTCAGGCTTTTGGCGAGGTGTCTGCCCGCCTGCGGCGAGCAGACGACCTTTCGCCATTTTACAATCGGCTATATATTTTTTTGAAAAGCCTGTACAGAAGTTCAGGAAGCTGAGCTTTCCTGTACCTGTGATTCATGGGAATCGACCTTTGTATATCCTGCGGGTATTTCAAGAATATCCTCGACGGGAATGGTTCCCGAAACGGTGCGGAATACAAAAGTGGTCTTTCCTGCTTCTGTGGTAACGATCTCAGCAACAGGCTTGCCGTTCATTGCGAAATAATAGATGATCTCCGGATCCTTGTATGCGGGATCCTGGGAAGCGAGGGTATATTTTTCAAACTTCACCTGATTGCCCTCATATTCAGTAGTGCCGCTGTCGATCAATGTACAGTTATTTATCGTGCCAAGACATCTTTTTACGGTAAATTCCTCACCGAAGTTTTCAGCCTGACCGCCGTATAATTCCTCAGTATAGGTCTTTGTGGAATGGTCGATATCATACAGCCTGCCATTCTTGATAACATAGCAGGCAGCGCCGTTATCCGATATCATATTAAGACCGGCTTTGTTATTCGCGAAATCAACAGCTATGATATAATCGTAATGCGCAGTCTTTGTCTCACCGGAGGTTCCCTCGGAAGCACTGGCAAGCTTTGACGGGTCATATTCGCTGGTCATCATTACATCAATATAGTATTCGTCCCCCATCCACAGCTCACCGAAGCTCTTCATCACAAGATTATTCCCGTAATCCCGGCTTTCCTCTGAAGTATCGGAAGAGCCTTCGATTGATGCGTCAGATGCTCCGTCAGATGAAGCATCAGCAGAGCTTTCGTTTTTCTGATCCTGAGAAGCCTGCTGTTCAGCATTACCCGACTGCTCCGACACAGCCGAAGATGTGCTGTCCGTGCTGCTGTTATTATCATTACCCGAACCGCCGCAGCCTGCCGCAGTCAGACAAAGCATCAGTATCAGAGCCGAAACAAATATTTTTTTCATTATCTTTCCTCCCTCACAATTAATTCTGCCGAACAAAGACCCCGGAGGATCCCCGCTCACCAGAAAACAACTCCATCATAAATTCTATCATATCTCCCCCCTCAAGTCAACCGCAGCGCCGCCGCCGGCGTGCCGCCGGTGTCAAAATCGCGTTGGCAGATCTGACAATGCTTTACTTTCGTTC
>ONNU01000362.1 GCA_900319255.1 uncultured Eubacteriales bacterium | reverse complement strand
TGTTCCGCTTTATTGCCCTGAGCCATGCTTCATCAGTATTTCTGCTTTGGTGGATCAAAAGGTGCAATCCCCTTTCCTTATCCCCCCGTGGTAAGCCAGATATTTTAACTAACCACTAATCACTAATAACAATAAACTGATTTCCTCATTCCTGATTCCTCATTCCTGATTCGGTATAATTCCACTTTCCAAATTCCAAATTCCAAATTCTAACCACCAATCACAATAAACAAAAAACTACCCCCTGTCATTATTCTGTGGGGAATGGAATATACTTGAGAAAAGGGGTGGTGATGGCAGTGAATGAAAGGAAGGCGGCTGCGGCTGCTGTTGGTGTGGGCGGCGCAGCCGGAACTGCGGCGGCGTTGATAATTATGGTTCTGTTTTCGTTCGTTTCGGTCAGGATGCAGTCGGTGCAGATGGGAATGCTGCTCCCTGTCAATATCACGGCGCTTTGTATCGGCGCTTTTGCTGGCGCGGTGGTCTGCGGGGTGATAAGAAAACAGAAGGGGATTGTTTACGGCGCTGTGTGCAGCGGGGCGATTTTTGTTGTATTTGCCGGGCTGAGTCTTGCAGCAGGGGCTGTGCCGGGGGCGGAAACGCTTCTGAGACTTGCTGTTATGGTTCCGGCAGGCGCACTCGGCGGGGCTGTGGGCGTAAATTTGAAAAAGAAACGTAAAAGACGCAGAAAATAATTGAATTATGCCGTGAAATATGATAAAATATAAGGAAGGCAGGACAGATGGTATTTTGCCCTGCGTAAAAACTAAACCGAAAGGGTGATCCAATTGGCAACAAAGCATATCAAAACTCTCAATAAGGCTAATCTGAAGGAGTCTGCTGCTAAGGGCGGCTGCGGCGAATGCCAGGCTTCCTGTCAGTCAGCTTGCAAGACTTCCTGCACAGTAGCTAACCAGAAGTGTGAGAAGTAATTGTTTTGAACAAGGGAGAAGTACCCCGAAGGTATTTCGGCTACAAAGGACGGCGGCGTTGCGGAGTCATCGGGTCGTCCTTTGTTTTTTGAAAAGCGCAGATAAGCCCGGAAACAGGCTTACGGAAATAATAGAAACAGGAGACAGGAAAAATGATCCATAAATATAAGCTGGGCGGATATAATATCTGCCTTGATGTCCACAGCGGCGCTGTTCATGTTCTTGATGATGCCGCATATGATATTCTCGGCATTCTCGGTGATGATGCAAAAATGGATAAGCAGCCCGCAGATGATCTGCTTGCCCCGCTGAAAGAAAAATATGATGCGCAGGAGCTTGATGAAACATATGACGCATTGTATGAGCTTTATGAGGGCGGTCTGCTTTATTCAGCGGATGATTATGAGCAGTTTGCGGATATGATGACAAAGGCTCCGGTAAAGTCAATGTGCATCAATATTTCCCATGACTGTAACCTCAGATGTGAATACTGCTTTGCCGCAAAGGGCGATTTCGGTCAGGGACGCTGCCTTATGCCCCTTGAAACAGCAAAGAAGGCTATTGACTTCATTATTGAAAATTCGGGCACAAGAAAGAACCTTGAGGTGGATTTCTTCGGCGGCGAACCGCTGATGAATTTTGATGTCGTAAAGCAGACGGTGGAATATGCAAGAAGCATCGAAAAGGAGCATAATAAGAATTTCCGCTTTACTATTACCACCAACGGTCTTTTGCTTGATGATGAAAAGATAGAATATATCAACCGGGAAATGAATAACGCTGTGCTTTCTCTTGACGGACGCAAGGAAGTCAATGACCGCATGAGAGTTACTCCCAACGGTAAGGGCTGCTATGATGTGATAGTTCCCAAGTATCAGAAGTTAGTCGCTTCAAGAGGCGATAAGGATTATTATATCAGAGGTACGTTCACAAAGCATAATCTTGACTTTACCGAGGATGTCCTTCATTTCCGCGATCTGGGCTTTGACCAGCTTTCTATCGAACCGGTAGTATCTGACCCGAAGCTGGATTACAGTATCAAATATGAGGATCTTCCCAGAGTTTTCGAGGAATATGAACGCCTTGCCCGGACTATAATCAATTCCCGCAAAAAAGGCGATCACTATAATTTCTTCCATTTTATGATAGATCTGGATCAGGGACCCTGCGCTATCAAGCGGCTGCGGGGCTGCGGCTGCGGAAATGAATATGTTGCGGTAACTCCTCAGGGGGATATTTATCCCTGCCACCAGTTTGTGGGTAATGAAGCTTTCAAAATGGGTAATCTCCATGACGGTACCTTCAATACCGATATGAAGGAGGACTTTGCAAGGGCAAATGTCTATAGTAAGGAGAACTGCAAAAACTGCTGGGCTAAGTTCTATTGCTCAGGCGGATGCAACGCCAATAATTTCCAGTATGAGGGGGATATCAGAAAATCCCATAAGACCTCATGTGAGCTGGAGAAAAAGAGGCTTGAATGCGCTATCATGATAAAGGCTGCTCTTGCAGAATCAGGAGATGAGGTTCCCTGCGACGGCGAGGACTGCTTCGGCACCTGCTGCTGATGAGGGACTGAAAAAGCAATCAAGTTGTAAAAGATCTGATCAGAAAGAGCTTTTCATAAATGTTCGGCTAATGCTGTGTAAGATAAGGAGGACGATAAAGTGAAGGATTATAAATATCAGTTTTCGATCATAATTCCGGTCTATAATGTTGAACAGTATCTTGCAGAAACACTGGACAGCGTAATAAACCAGACCATAGGCTTTGAGGATAATATCCAGATAATTCTTGTCAATGACGACAGCCCCGATGACAGCGAAAGGATCTGCCTCAGATATAAGGAAAAATATCCGGATAATATCATATATATCAAAAAGGAAAACGGCGGCGTAAGCTCGGCAAGAAATGCCGGTATACCCTACGCTGAGGGTAAATATGTCAATTTCCTCGATTCCGATGACTGCTGGGAAAAGGACGCGTTTGAAAAGGTTCTCGGCTTCTTTGATGATAATTATGACAGCTTTGATGTTGTGGGCTGCCGTAAGAAGTTTTTCGATGCGCAGACCGGCTTCCATACCCTGGATTATAAATTCACCGTCACTAAGATAGTTGATCTGAGGGATGAATATGAGTTTATCCAGATGGATGTCACCGGCGCTTTCATTAAAAATGAGGCTATCGGCGATACTCGCTTCTCTACTCAGCTGAAATACGGCGAGGATGCGCAGTTTATCAATACCATCATCCTCGATAAATGTATGATCGGTATCTGCAGGGAGGCTGTACAGCTTTACAGAAAGCGTCAGGATGAAAGCTCCGCTCTGCAGAATGAGCTGAAAAGCGAAAGCTACTATTTCGATACCCCTGTCCATCTCCATCAGGCGCTGTTTGATCTTTCAATGAAGAAATACGGAAAGATCGAGCTTTTCATTCAGTATATGGCAATGTATGACCTGTCATGGAGATTGAAAAAGAAGGTCAGCGACCACCTCAGCGGCGAGGAGCTGGAGCGTTACCGCAGCCTTATCGAAAATATCATCAAGCAGGTGGACGACAGAGTTATTATCAAGCAGAAGGAAATGTTCATGAATATGAAGATGTTCTGTCTTGGCAAGAAATACGGAAGAGATATGAGAAAAGAGCTGGTGTACGATCACGGCAATCTTCTGTATAATAATATCTCCACCATGAACCTGAATAACGCAAAGACCAATATAATCTGGTTCTTTACCGAAATAAAGAACGGCGTGCTTTATCTCGAGGGTAAGGATAACTGCTGGCTGAACAGGGACAGCTATGATTATTACGCTCAGGTGGGGGACAAGATATATTATCCTACATATTACTATGCGCCGGCTTTCAATTTTGAAACAATGTTCGGCACTGCGGAAGAGGGACGTGCCATCAGACTTGCTATCCCGCTGAAAAAGGGCGAGGAACAGAAGATCCAGTTTATTTTCCATTACGGCGAAAACAAGCGTCTGATCTATACCTCAATGGGCAAATTCGCTCATATCCCGCCGATATGGGGCGGATATTATGCAAAAGAGGATTTCCTGCTGAAAATGTCAGGAAAATGCCTTGCTGTCCATCCCTATACAAAATCACTCCATAGAAAATATGAGACCTTCTACCGTGAACAGCTTAAAAAGAATAACAGGGGCTACCTTATCAAATACCGCCGCCTTTATAGTATGATGAAGAAAAAGGATAAGCAGATCTGGCTTATTTCCGACAGGACTGATAAGGCAAATGATAACGGCGAGCATATGTTCAGATATATAAGCTCTCTGGAGCTGAAAAATGTCGACGCTTATTTTGTTATCGACAAAAACAGCTCCGACTTTGCAAAAATGAAGCAGATAGGTAAGGTCATCGCTTATAATACTCCCCAGTACAGACTATATTCTCTCCTTGCTGATAAGGTAATTTCCTCCAGCGGAAGTGAGTATATCATTAACGCTTTCGGCGGCGACAGGAAATTCCTCTGCGATCTGTATAACTTCGATTATGTGTTCCTGCAGCACGGTATCACCAAGGATGATATCTCCGAATGGATCAATAAATTCAATAAGAATATGAAGATGATCGTAACTGCGGGTAAGCCCGAGCAGAAATCCTTCACCGAGCCGGGCTACAGCTACGGTCCGGAGGTGCCTGTGCTTACCGGATTCCCCAGACATGATAACCTTCTCAGACTGCAAAAGACAAATCCTGTTGAAAAGAAAGTCCTTATCATCCCCACATGGAGAAAAAGCATCAAGGGCAGCTATGACCCCAGAACGACAGAAAGCATTTATTTTGAAGGCTTCAGGGAAACCGATTACTTCAAATTCTATAATTTCCTTATCAATGACAAGCGCCTTTGTAATTGCATGAAGGAACACGGCTATACCGGAGTTCTGTGTATGCATCCTATTCACAGTGAGCAGTGGATAGATTTTGCGCCTAACGATGTATTCAGTATCAATCACGGCTATGTTGATTACCAGAAGGAATTCACCACATCAGCCCTTCTCGTTACAGATTATTCAAGCGTATTCTTCGATTTTGCATTCCTGAAAAAACCGATAGTTTATTCCCAGTTCGATAAGGAACAGTTCTTCTCAGGGGAGCATTCCTATACAAAGGGCTATTTCAGCTATGAG
The DNA here is from genome assembly GCA_900319255.1 of uncultured Eubacteriales bacterium. GTDB lineage: Bacteria > Bacillota > Clostridia > Oscillospirales > Acutalibacteraceae > UBA1213. Next base: position 500 of record ONNU01000362.1, on the reverse strand, counting down.
GATAACGGATTTGGTCCGGTATGCTATGATCTTGACAGTACGGTCGAAGAGATCATAAAAAATATTGAGAATGATTGTAAGAACAGCGAGGAATATACAGACAGGATCGAGGAGTTTTATGAATACTTTGATTCCAATAGCTGTAAGCGTGTGTACGAGGGCATTCTGAAGCTGGACGAACTGCTGTAAGCATATAGGGGCAAAAGTTTCGCCAGCCTTTTCAAAGGCTGCAGGGGTCCAGGGGGGTGCGGGTGTCCGGTGGACACCTCTGCCGAAGGCAGAAGCACCGACCGAGCCGGGAGGCGAGACCCAGAGCCCCATGGTCGCGCTCCGCAGAGCGCGAAACACTCCTTGCGTGAGAATCCCTCCGCAAGGGGTGAATTCAAAAACAGTCCAGTGGACTGTTTTTGAAGAGGGGACGCCCTGGGAAATAAGTGACGCCCCAAGAGCCGCAGGCGATTGGTTGGCGGAACTTATGCAGAGCTGAGGGCGTCCCCTTG
>ONNU01000104.1 GCA_900319255.1 uncultured Eubacteriales bacterium | reverse complement strand
GGGGCATAACTGCTGTCCCCCATGCGAAACTATCTCAGCACTCAAAATAATTGATAATGGAGGCAAGGGGCAGTCCGGCAGCCAGAAGCACTCCGGTACAGCCAAGCACCTCATCCACAGAATATTTTCCTGCGATCATATTGACTCTGCTGAGTATCCCGTTGCCCACGATATCAAAAGCTGTGATGCCGTTTTTTTCTGTAATATTGCGACAGGCAACATCGGCGCCGTAATTTTCCCTTGAATATGTTATTATATCACCCGAGGTATCTCCGTAAAGCTCCATTGCATTTTCATAGGAGGTGACCCTTTGGCGGAATTTCCCGAACAGTTCCTCATTATCAAGGGGAGCGCTGTCAAACAGCACCGTATCCTCGATTATATTATCGGGACGTTCTCCGCTGTAATCCGGAGTTTCTATCACAAAATCCGTATTCTGACTGAAATCATCAATGCAGGTATTATACGAGCAGAAATTCAGGACATCCGAAACGATATCGCCTATCCTTTTTCCGTTTTCGCTGATTATCATAATAAGACGGGGATTCTGCACCGTTTTAATACGGTTGGTCATCTGGAGCACCTCTTTTCTTATTTGTGAAGCTGAATTTTTGTATTCCCCGGGACAAGCCTCCCGGCAGGCAGGCGGTCAGACTGGATAATATCCCTCTGCCGCTACATTATACTGTTATCCTGATTGAATACCACAGTTACAACGGTATAGGGTTCAACCGAGGTATTCGGCGGGATATCCTGGGATTTTGCATAGGATGCAGTATATTCCGAGTTGGATCCCAATATGCACAGATTCAGATTATGCGTGGATGCAAGGTAATTGACATCGCTGATGCTGCAGCCCTTGAAATCCGGGACTATTACCCTCTGGGCGCGGCTTTCCTCATCTGTATAAAGCACAACTGTACCCTGATTCGGGACATTTGAATATGCCGCAGGATTCTGGGCAATGACCTTATCTCCGGAGCCTGCTACCTGTACCACAAGATCAAGCTTTTCAAGCTCCTGCTTAGCCTGCTCCGGTGTCATATTGGTATAATCCTTGATAGCTGTTTCGGACTGGGTCTTTTCGTCCTCTGCGAATACCTTTTCAACTCCGAGATACGGAAGTACCTCTGACATGATATTTCTGAAGCAGGGACCTGCAACCGCTGAACCGTAATAATTGATAGTCGGGTCAGGAGTATCGAAATAGCAAAGAAGCGCGATCTCAGGATTGTCACAAGGAGCTATGCCGCAGAAGGATGCGATATAGTCATTCGTTTCATTACCCTGTTCATCCACGATCTTCTGGGATGTACCGGTCTTTCCGCCGATCCTGTAGCCGGCTACATAACCGTTTGTAGCGCCGCCGCTTCTTGCGTTGGTCTCAAGCATATCGCAGACCGATGCTGCTACGCTTTCGCTTATTACCTGACGCTTTACCTCAGGCTCTGTATTCTTTACAACATTACCGTTTGAATCAACCACCTGCTGTACAACATAGGGCTGCATAAGCTTTCCGCCGTTTGCGATAGCTGCGCAGGCCGTTACCATCTGGATAGGCGTGATCTTGAAGTTCTGTCCGAAGGATGCAACCGCAAGATCCATCAGATCCATTCCGCAGGGCTGATCCGCTTTATTGAAGAATACGTCGTCGCTTTCGCCGGGAAGATCTATTCCGGTCTTTTCCGAGAAGCCGAAGCCGACATAATAATTATAGAATTTCTCTCTGCCTAAAAGATCCACGCCCATCTGCATGAATGCCGGGTTACAGGAATTGCAGAGCGCCTGCTGAAGGGTCTGCTGACCGTGACCTGCGCTGTCCCAGCAGGTGATGGGATCTGCGCCCTCATAGGGAACGTAAGAGCCTTCGCAGTGGAAATTTATCTCATTCTTATAATCCTTGATAAGTCCCTCGCTGAGAACAGCTGAGGCAGTTACCATCTTGAAAACCGAACCGGGGACGTAGGTATCGCTGACGCCCTTGTTTCTCCACTGAGCCTGCAAAGCCCGTGTTTCCGCCTCCCCCTGCTGATCCGCAGGAAGGGCTTCTATCTGCTTCTGAACATTTTCGTCTGCGATCTCAAAGGGATCATTTGAATTGAAGGAGCCTTCACAGGCAAAGCCAAGTATTGCGCCGGTCTTTACATTGATCATAATAGCGCAGCCGCGGTTTGCGACATTGAATTCCCTGATGGTCTCCCTTACATATTTTTCCATAATACCCTGGATGGTCTCGTCTATGGTAAGGACAACATCGGAGCCGTCTGCCGCCTCGACCTTCTGCTCATACTGATAAGGCAGGGGCTGGTTATGAGCGTCCTGGGCAACGACAATTCGTCCGGTATTGCCGTTAAGCTCATCGTCATACTGGTACTCGATTCCCTCAAGTCCCTGACCGTCAGCTCCCACAAAGCCAAGTATCGGACCTGCAAAATTATCGTGGGTATAATATCTTTTATAATCCTCGATAAGATTGATAACTCCGCTTATCTTGTTTTCCTTATATATCTTATCCTCAAATGCAAGGATCTTGTTCTTTACGCTGGTTTCCACCTTATTCTTGAGAACTACATAATAGGAATTCTCATGGGTCTTCTTGAATATCTCGTCCTCGTCTATCTCAAGGATATTTGAAAGACCCTTTGCAACTATCCTTCTGCTCTGCTCGTCATCCTTCTTGAAATTCGCAGGAGCAAGCACAACATTCCATACCGTTATGCTCTGGGCAAGGATATTGCCGTTTTTATCATATATACTTCCTCTTTTTGCCGATACCGTAGTATCGTGGAGCTGCTGTTCAACAGCTCTCTGCTGCAGCTCCTCTGCCTGATAGACCTGAAGATAGAAAAGTCTTGCAAAAACAGTACCGAAGCCCAGCACTATGATTATGACCATAAGAATGCTGGATCTCAGCCAAAGCTTTGCTGCTGCTCCTTTTTTTGCCATGCTTTCCCATCCCCTTCACAATGCAGGCATTCTGCTGCTCTCTGAAAAATAATATGCATCGGTTCACCCGATTATGAGAGTGCGCCCGCTGATATGCTCACATACCAAAGGCATCAAAGATCGTTCTGAAAATATTATCTGAACCGCCTTCGTTCACAACCTCTCCCTTATCGCCGTCTGACAGCGAAATAAACTTTTTCTGGGCATTCTTCGCCGGTACCATGTCAAGCTTTTCCTCGGCATAATTCTTTACGAAATCATCCGTAAGCTTGCTGTCTATAGTAAGCTTGTACTGCGCTTCTCTGTTCTTCAGCTCTGTCAGTACAGCCTCCTGATTATTGATCTTTTCATTTATCTCATTCAGCTGGGCATTGAAATGCACCAGAAGTATCAGCGCTGCCGCTACCAGCAGGGTAAGCAGGCCTACCGTGATTATCATTACGGGATTGCGTTTTCTTCTCTGTGCTTTTGCTGATGAACCCTGGCTGATGCTTATGATCTGACCGCTTTTCTTTTTCTTTTTGGTCTTTTTGTCAACGGCTGACATCTCAGCCTCATATGCCTCAAGCAGATCCAGATCCAAAGCCTCTGTTCTTCTTTCACCTGCCATCAAAAGCTTCTCCTTTTATCCATTATCTTCATATATATATCTTACCTGTTCTTTCGATGCATCTGAGCTTTGCGCTGCGGCTTCTGGGGTTTTCCGCAAGCTCCGCTTCATCTGCTGTTACAGGCTTTCTTGTAACCAGTCTTCCGGAAGGCTTCCTTCCGCATACGCAAACCGGGAAATCCTTCGGGCAGATACAGCCCTCGCACCATTTATTCATCCTCTGCTTGACCATTCTGTCCTCAAGGGAATGAAAGGTTATCACTGCAAGACGTCCGCCTGTTTTCAATGAAGAAAACGCACCGTCAAGTCCCTTGTCAAGTACGTCAAGCTCGCCGTTTACTGCGATCCTCAGTGCCTGGAAGGTTTTTCTTGCCGGGTGTTTATCGTGGCGCTTTGCAGCGGGATATGCCGATTTTACTATTTCCGCAAGCCTGAGCGTGGTCTCTATGGGAGAGATCTCTCTTTCTCGCTCGATAGCCCTTGCGATATTTTTGGCGAATCTTTCCTCTCCGTATACCGAAAGTATCCTCACAAGCTCGCCGTAGCTCAGGGTATTCACAAGCTCGGCAGCCGTGGTACCGCTCTGGCTCATCCTCATATCAAGAGGAGCGTCGCTATGATACGAAAAGCCCCTTTCGGAGCAGTCAAGCTGGTGTGATGACACACCGATATCCAATAACACACCGTCCAGAGCAGCTATTCCCAGCTCCTCGATAACAGACGGTATCCTGGAAAAATTCGATCTTACTATGGTCACTCTGCTGTCAGCGCCGAAGCGTGCCGTCAGCGCTCCGATAGCGTCCGGATCCTGATCCACACAGATCAGTCTGCCGTTTGCTCCGAGTTTTTCAAGAATGCCGGATGAATGACCTCCGCCGCCGGCTGTTCCGTCAAGGTAGATGCCCTCCGTCCTGACATTCAGCGAATCTATCGTCTGTTCAAAGATAACCGGCTTATGGCTGAATTCCATCTGCAACACCCCGATCACAGCTCAAGCTGATCCATAATATCATATACATCGTCGCCGGAAAGACTGTTGTTATAATCATCCCATGCCTTGCCGTCCCAGATCTCCACCTTGGAGCCGTTGCCGTTTATTACAACGTCCTTGTCAAGCCCTGCATATTCGCGCAGGTTCTGCGGGATAAGAACTCTTCCCTGCTTATCGGGGATAAGCTCTGCTGCGCTGGCAAAAAGGAAACGTGAGATCTGCACAGTCTTTGACGAGGGCATGGCAGCGATCTTTCTGCCAAGCTCATCCCAGGCGTCCTTTGAAAGTATTGTGATAGTATTATCCTTACCCTTTGTGGCATAGAAAATATCGCCAAGCTCCTCACGGAACTTCGCGGGCATTATCACACGACCCTTGGGGTCAATATTATGTTGATAATTACCTATTAACATAATCTGCACCTCAGAAATACTATCATGGGAATCGGTTTCATTGACGACCCACTTTGTCGCACCTTCCCCCACTTTCTAATTCATTATAGACCAATACAGAGAAAATTGCAAGGCATCTGCACATATTTTTTCTTATTTTTTCTTATTATTCTCATACGAAAATATAAGTTTTCCACATTTTCAACAGAGATTTCAACATGAAACGCTTTTGTAATGCGGTTTTCAGCGATTCAGAGCTTTCGGATGTGGAAAACGGAGGTCTGAAATTTCAAATGGTGGTGAAAAGTGGGGGGATTTTTTCGCCTGAGGGGCAAAGTGGGGGTCAAAAAGACAGAATTTCACACCCGGAATTTCCAATACCAGCCATTTTTTCTCTAAGATCCGGTGGAAAACAGAAGGGATAGTGTTTTTTGCAGTATACATAGTTAACAAAAAATAATTATAGGTATTGAAAAAAATAGAAAAATAATGTATAATTAACTAAATTATGCAGTAAACAACGATCCTTTTCTGCAAAAAACCGCTCCGGAAAACGGAATTTTTGTTTCATCCGGCAAATGCTGTGGGTATTTTTCACGAAAGCGTTATCAACCCCGGTTGAAAGCAGAAAAAAATATGGATCAGTAATAAATTATCAATCCCTGCCGCAGCAAATTTATGCATTTATCACCTGAAAAACGGCTTTATTTATATAGTTGCTGAAAATTTTGATCGGAAAGGCTGAAATTGCCATGGCAAAAAAACAAAAATCCACCGCTAAAAAAAACAGTGTTATCAACTTCTTCACCGGAACACCGACCTATAATGACGATAAGGATTATTCCGAATACGCGTATTTCAGCGCACCTCTGAATATGTTCTTTTTAGCATGTCTGGTGCTTCATGCCATCTATATGGGAATTTTCTCATATATGGATATACCGCTGATGGTGGCGCTTGACGGTGTTTGCGTTGCTCTGTACGCTGCTTTTGTCATTATTCTGAAAAATGTCAAGGGCTCATGGATATTCTGTATAGTCGCATCGGCGCTTGAGATCTATGTCCATCAGGTCTGTACGGTACGGTTTTTCGGACTTGCTCCGGGCTTCCACTATCTGCTCATCCCGCTTATCTTCATCTCCATATTTATCGGAAGAAAGGGAAAATTCTTTAAAAAGCTGCAGTATTTCATTATCGTGCTTTCATATTCCAGCTTCCTGTTCCTGATAATATTCTTTGAAGATTACAGCGCAATATACAACAGCCTGCCCCATACCATAAATACCATACTGATACTTGTAAACTGTACCATCAGCTTCCTTGTCACCGGTATTTTCATCAGCAGGCTTGTAGGCTCACTTGATGAAAAAAGAAGCGAACTTGATACCAGCGTCAACGAAAAGGTCGATAAGATCGAAAAAATGCAGAACCAGATCATTATCAGCTTTGCAAATATCATCGAAGCCCGTGACGGCAGCACCGGCAAGCACGTCAAACGTACAAGCCTTTATGTGGAGGCTCTTGTCAGGGAGCTGAAAAGAAACGGTGATTTTGCTGATATACTTGACGATGACTATATGCATGACACCATGCTTTCCGCGCCTCTCCACGATATCGGAAAGATCACCATTCCCGACGCTATCCTTACCAAAGCAGGCAGACTGACCCAGACTGAATTCCAGAAAATACAGATGCACACCATCAACGGTAAGGAGATCATTGAGGAAGCAATGAGCGATATTGAAAACGAAGGCTTCCTGAAGGTAGCAAAATCAGTTGCTCTTTACCATCACGAATGCTGGGACGGTTCAGGCTATCCCTACGGCATTGCCGGCGAAGAGATACCGCTGTGCGCAAGGATAATGACCATAGCGGACTATTTTGACGCGCTTGTGGCAAAGAGAAGCTATAAGGCGGCGCTTCCCACCTCTGTGGTATTTGACAATATCGTTGAGATGAGGGGCAAGAAATTTGATCCTACAGTTGTAGATGCATTCCTGCGCATACGCGATCAGATAGATGAGATCGCAAAGGCTAATGCAGACTGATAAAAGACGGCTGGCGAATTTTCAAAGGTTTCGCCGGCCTTTTTTCATATTTAAGGCGACACTCCGCCATAGCCCATATGTTCAGCATCAGGCATCTCTGAACCACTTACTTTAAGCTGAATCCGTGAAGCTCAACGGTAACAATATATTAGTTACTGTATTCATCAGGGAAGAAGAAAAGGGGTTTCCACCTTTTGATTCACCAAAGTTGAAATACTAATGAAGTATGGCTCAGGGCATTAAAGTGGAAAAACATATTCGGGAATTATTTATTATACCCTGCTTCTATTGGTTGCTGACTTCTTCCAGGGCAGCGGCTTTGCCGCTGCGACAAAAGAGGAGAACCACAAGGGGCTGTGAAAAAAGTGCTAAAAAAAGACAACCGACTTCCGAGTAGAAACTTGGAAGTCGG
>ONNU01000356.1 GCA_900319255.1 uncultured Eubacteriales bacterium | reverse complement strand
GCCTGCTCTATATCAAGAAGTCTTTCGCCATAGGGAGGGTTTGTTACGATGGCTGCGCGTTCATGGTGGGATGAGAAATCTGCAATGCTTCTTCTTTCAACATGGATACGCTCCTCGACACCTGCTTTTTTTGCATTTGCCATTGTAAGCTCAAGAGCGTTTTTATCTATATCATAGCCGTATGCCTGAAATTCGACATCACGGTTTATCAGCTCAATGCATCTGCTGCGCTCCTGCGACCATATCTCGGAGGGGATACAGCTCCATTTTTCAGCTGCAAAGCTTCTCTGGAGTCCCGGAGCAATATTCAGAGCCTTGAGAGCTGATTCGATAAGAATAGTTCCTGAACCGCAGAAGGGATCAATTACCGTACTGAAGGGACGTACATGGGAAAGATCAGCCATTGCAGCGGCAAGGGTTTCTTTTATCGGAGCTTCTGTTGCATCACGGCGGTAGCCTCTTTTATGCAGACCCTCGCCTGATGTATCAAGCAGGATGCTTACTTCATCCTTCATGATAAGGAATTGTATCTGAAAACGGCTGCCTGTTTCGTCAAACCAGCTTTTTCCGTATTTTGCGGAAAGACGGTCAACAACAGCTTTTTTTATTATCTTCTGACAGTCGGGTACGCTTGCGAGCTTTGAATTGACGCTGTGTCCCTTTACAGGAAAGCTGTCGTCTGCGCCGATCCAGTTTTCCCATTCGATGCGCTTTACGCCCTGAAAAAGATCTTCAAAGCTATATGCCTTGAATTTGCCGAGAAGTATGTGTACTCTTTCGGCATATCTGGAGCAAAGATTTACCCTTGCAAGAGTGCTGTGATCTCCCTCAAAAAGCACCCTGCCGTTTTCTGCCCTTACGTTTTCTATTCCCATTCTTTTTAGTTCATCTGCGCATATGCCCTCTATGCCGAAAAGACAAGGGGCTGAAAATTGAATCCTGTCCATAGCTTTCTCCTTTTTCTGTATCTGATTTATAATGCTTTAGCGTATTCGTAGACCTTTTCGGACCATTCCCAGATGTCCCTGCAGTCGTTTTCAAGATAATGTGTTTTCTCTGAAAGGTCGGCGGGAATGTGCTCTGAGGTCATGCTGCGGTATGCTTCCGGGATGATTATTGAATGTACCCAGTCTTTCAGAATGACCCTGTTTTTTATCTTCAGCGGCAGTACCCCGTCAAAGACTGCCTCCGGATGCTTTATTATTTCATCATAGCGAAAGAAAAACCTTACTCCGGGAGTGAAATCCCTGCTGAGATCATTTTCATCCGGGAATCTTTTCAGCTTTCTCTCCATCACAAGACGATCCCCTGCCTGACAATTGCCCCATGTGAACATTATGTATTCAAAATAATCCTCCGGGTCATTAGCAGCATTGCGGGATTCCCTTTTCAGCTCTGAAGCTGTCTTTTTCCGGGATATCACAGGAGACAGAAGGCTGCCGCAGTCAAGTATCTTTACTGCGTTTTCTACCGGTGAGGTATGACATACAAAATCGGTCATGCAGCCTTTATAGGTGGGGCAGGCTGTACATTCCGTTATCTTTCCGGGAACAGGTACGCGCTCATGCGATGATGCTCCGCTGCGGAATTCTTCGATACGTTTTATGATGCTGTCATCGGCTTCAATATCGCAGCTTCTTCCGTTTTGCTTTTCATAGTCCATAAAATCACTTATGGTCTGAAGCTCCCACCGGCTGATATCAGGATAGGCTGACAGCTTTTTATAAAACACCCCGTCCCAGCATTCGGTAAATTCAAATTCTCCAATTTTTATCAGCAAGGTTTTTCCTCCTCCGGATCAATTACATAAATAATTATACCATAAATCATAGAAAAAAGCCACATAATAATATCCGAATCATTGAAACTGACATCCCGGTTGCGGGCGGAAAAGATGAACCGTTTTTCCGCTTTAATTCCCTGAGTCACGCTTCAGTAGTATTTCTACTTTGATGGATCAAAAGGTGGAAACTACAAGGGGTTCCCCCCTTGAGTTTTCCCCCTTTTGCAATCCCCTTTCCTTAACCCCCTTGGCAAGCCGGACTTTAATGACTAAGAGTTGGTATTGTCGGGAGCTTAACATAAAACTATCTGATGCAGTAAATCAGATGGCTGAGAAGGTAAAATCCTGAATCTGCTCACCACACCGATCCTCCGCGCGTTGGACAG
>ONNU01000359.1 GCA_900319255.1 uncultured Eubacteriales bacterium | reverse complement strand
GGGGTTAAGGAAAGGGGATTGCAAAAGGGGGAAAACGGGGGGGACACCCCTTGTGGTTTCCACCTTTTGACCCATCAAAGTAGAAATGCCAATGAAGTATATCTCAGAGAATGAAAGCAGAACAGCTCACATCCTGCGAACATACAAATTTACGGATTCAGACAATACTAACGTACCGTAATGTTCGACAGAATACTTTAATAACTTTGGCGCTAAATTCCAGATTTTTATTGTAAATCATAGTGAAAATGTGGTATTATAATATAGAATATGCTGACGGAAGGTGTGGTTGTTATGAAACGGCTTGAAACAGAATGCGGCAGAGGCTTTAGCTATACATCGGATATCCATGTGCTTGAGCATTATTATCAGCAGCAGTATAAGCTTATAAAAAATGGAAATACGGATCTTGTGACCTTTGAACTGGTAATGCTGGGCAATGCCCTTGACTTTATCGACCTTGTAAAAAGAACCATAGGTATCCCCCTGGATTCAAGGGAATCCTGTATTGAATTGTACGATGAGGTAATGGATGCCCTGAGCAGAGGAATAATAAACCGTAATCTGTTTGACAGAAATAACGATATCTCCAAAAAGGCAGGCGCATATCTCGGCTTTCTTATTATCGCAAATGTCGGCGGCGAATGGATAGATACTGCCGAGGGCGAAGCTGTCATCATTGACGGAAGAGAAGCCTATGTCTGCGATTTTGCAAGAAACCGCCTGATGAGCGGCTCGGAGCTTAATGCCGCAGATTATTATAAAAAGGTAAAAATGATAAGAAAGGGCGTATAAGCCCGGATTAAGATTTTCTAAACACAGAACAGGAGAAATATTATGGCAAACCATAGAGCGGACAGAATGTCCGAGGATATACAAAGAGAACTGGCTGCGATCATCCGGGAAATGAAGGATCCCCGTCTGCATGACGGCATCCTGAGCGTAGTGCGCTGCGATATGGCGCATGATCTTTCCTTCTGCAGAGTATATATCAGCTCAATGAACGGACTCCAGACTGCAAAAACAGCCGCCGGCGTCCTCAAAAAAGCCCAGGGCTTTATCAGACGGGAGCTGGGTGTAAGACTGAAGCTGCGCTATGCGCCTGCCCTTGCATTTGAAGCCACCGATTCCATCGAATACAGCGCAAATATCTCAAGAATACTGATGGATATAGATCTGAAGCCTGAACCCGAAGAAAAACCAGAGGATGAAGAAAATGAAGACGATAACACTTAAAGAAACAGCCGGGATACTCCTGGGGCATGACGATTATCTTATCCTCATGCATAAATCCCCGGACGGAGATACTATAGGCAGCGCCTATGCTCTCTGTCTTGCCCTGAGAAAGCTCGGCAAACGGGCAGATACACTCTGCGGCGATGAGATCCCCCCCATGTACGGCTATTTTACAGATAAAGCTCCGAATGAAGGCTTTGAGCCGAAATTCATTATCTCCACTGATGTCGCTTCCACCACTCTTCTCAGCGGAAAAGCTGAGGAATACAAGGATAATATCGACCTCTGCATCGACCACCACGCTTCAAACACAGGCTTTGCAGCTGTGGGATATGTTGACGGCAAGGCTTCCTCCTGCGCAGAGATAATAAAATATCTTCTGGATGAAATGGAGCTTGAATATGATAAGGATATCGCCGATGCAATATTCACAGGCATATGCACAGATACAGGCTGCTTCAAATATTCCAGCGTCAGCCCGTCCACACACCGTACTGCGGCAGAGCTGATGGAGCAGGGAGCAGACAGCACCTTCATCTGTCACCTGATGTTTGACTGCAAATCAAAAAGCCGCATCCTTCTGGAAAAGATGGTTCTGGACACCCTTGAATTCCACAGCAACGGAAGGCTTGCAATAATAGAAGTGACCAAGGAAATGATGGATAAAAGCGGCGCAAAGGAATGTGATACCGACGGCATCCCAAGTATGCCCACACAGATACAGGGCGTAAAAATAGGCGTTACCATGAAGGAAAAGCCCGGCGGAGAATACAGATTTTCCGTGCGCACCAATGAAGGCATAGACGCATCAGCAATATGCGCTGAATTCGGCGGCGGCGGACATCACGGAGCTGCGGGCTGCAGTATAAATAAAGAAAAATCTCAGGCAAAGAAGGAAATGCTTTCAGTTTGCATGAAGATACTCGGTGACAATATATGAACGGAATAATCGTAATAAATAAGCAAAAGGATTTTACATCCTTCGATGTAGTCGCAGTAGCACGAGGCATACTCCGGGAAAAGAAAATAGGTCACAGCGGCACTCTTGACCCCATGGCAACAGGAGTTCTTCCCGTGCTGATAGGCAAAGCGGCAAAGGCGCAGTCCCTTCTTCCGGATACGGACAAGGAATATCAGGCGGATTTCAGACTTGGCATGACCAGCGATACGCTGGATATCTGGGGCACAGTGCTCACACAGAGCGAAAGCCGATGCAGTGAAGCTGATATCGAAGCTGTTCTCCCGGAGTTCAGGGGAAATATCATGCAGACCCCGCCCATGTATTCGGCGATACAGAAGGACGGCGTGCGGCTGTATGACCTTGCAAGACAGGGGATCGAGGTGGAAAGACAGGCAAGACCCGTCTGCATTAACAAGCTGGAGCTTCTCAGCTTTGACGAGGAGACCCAGAGCGGCAGGCTGCTTATATCCTGCTCAAAGGGTACATATATCCGCGTAATATGCGATGACATAGGAAAGGCTCTGGGCTGCGGATGCATCATGACGGCGCTTTGCCGGACAAAGGCGTGCGGCTTTACTCTTGCGGATGCAGTCACGCTGAAGGAGCTTGAAGCCATCAAAAACGAAAGCCGCATTGAAGAGCTTCTCCGCCCGGTGGACAGCATTTTCATGGAATACCCGGCTGCTCATATCAGCGGCAAGCAGGCTGTCAGATTTGCAAACGGCGGAGCGCTTGATCTTGACCGTGTGCATTCCGTAAAGACAAGGGATGACGGAACGTTTTTCCGCGTCTACGGCGGAGATGCCTTTTTAGGTCTCGGCGTGATCAGCACAGAAAAAAACGAGCTTACCGTAAAAAAGCTTTTTACAGAGGAGCTTCACAACTGACCGATTATCAACAACGAAGCAAACATCAAAGCAACAATTCAAAGGAGGCATTTTTATGGATTGGGAACTGGTTTTAGGAGCAGTTTTGCTTGTAGTAACGGCTATTATTCTGATCGTGTATAAGGCAAGAAATATAAATGAAAACTATACCGCCGGCAAGGGAATGTTCAAGGTCAGCGATGATAATCTGGAAAAGGACGAAAAACTGGATTCAGCAGATTATAATTACTACGATAAGGACGGGAAGTTCAAATAAAGCTGAATTCTGAATATACAGGAAAAGCCGGACAGATCGCCAGCGCTGCCGATCCTCCGGTGTTTCCTTTTCAGAATAAAGTAAATTGAAAAAGAGGAATAAAATGGAGATCATAAAGGAGCTTGTGCGCAGCGAAAAGCCCACTTCCACTGCGCTGGGATATTTTGACGGACTTCATATGGGACATCAGGCTGTTATCGGAGAAGCCGTGGAAAACGCAGAAAAAAACGGTCTTGTCCCCACAGTCTTTACACTGCTGCAAAGCCCGAGAGTCGTGCTCCGGGGGGAGCAGCCGAAAAATATAATAACTTTTGATGAAAAGATAGCTATACTTGAAGCTCTCGGCGTGGAAAGGGTCTACCTTATAGATTTCACCACCATCAAGGATATTTCCGCCGAAAGCTTTGTAAGCGATATACTCCGTGACTGCTTCAATGCAAGGCATATTTCCTGCGGCTTCAATTATCATTTCGGCGCAGGCGCCCGGGGCAGCGGAGAGATACTTGAGGATATGTGCAAAAGCTACGGCATCAGCGTTCTTGCAAGACCAAGAATTACAATGGGCGGCGAGCCTGTAAGCTCCACAAGGATAAGGAAATGCATCATTGACGGCAATATCACCGATGCAAATAAAATGCTCGGGCGAAGATACGGCTTCCGCATGCCAGTTGTTCACGGCAGAGAGCTTGGACGGACACTGGGCACACCTACGCTGAATCAGGACTTTCCAAAGGGTCTGGTGATACCAAGGGCAGGAGCATATGCATCCGCTGTGGATATTGACGGAGAAATTTTCTGCGGAGTTACGGATATCGGCGTAAAGCCTACCGTCGGCTCTGATAAGGTAGTGATCGAAACATGGATGCCGGATTACAAGGGCGGGGAGCTTTACGAAAAAACCATAAGAGTAGATCTCCTTGATTTTATCCGCGAGGAAAGGAAATTCCCCGATACGGCTCAGCTGAAAGCAGAGATCCTCCGTAATGCCGAAAGCGCAAAGCAGATATTTTCTTCCAGCCAAAAATCATAATAAATTCAGAAACGGCGAGAGGTATTCCGCCGCAAGCGGCGCGCCTCCCGCCGGTATTCAATAACAGACAATTCATTAAATAACAGAGGTAATATAACAATGATCTGGATATTCAAAAGAACCACTGCTCTTGCAGTTTTCGGATATGTACTTATGGCAGGCTTTTTCATTGCCGGGCTTGCTTTTGATATACCGTTTTTTCCCATGATGGCGTTGATGTTTCTCATTCCGCTGGGGATAGAGATCGGGGCATTATTCTGGTCGGTAAAGCTGTTTTCCATACATATGGATACAGCAAATACAGACGCCGAAGGCTTTCTTGCGAAAAATCAGCAGCTTTACAGAAAAGTCCGGGGAAAGCTGAAGCCGGTCATCTTAGAAAATGAAATAACTATGCTCATCAACTACAGAAGGATAAGAGATGCCGAAAGCCGGCTTCCCGAGCTTGCTCAGCAGATAATGCCCAGTGATACTGCAAACCAGTTTTTCTATCTGACCATTCTGATGGAGCTTGATACACTGAAACGGAATTATACCCACATGGATGCATATATCAGCGAAAAGCGGATTCTTCTTGACCGCATGGGCAGCAGCATCAGTCAGAAAAACAAAGCGCGTCTGGAGCTTTCCTTTGAGCTGTCTGTAATATCAGCCGAATTTTACAGCCGCTCGCTGCAAAGGCTGAGAAACGAGGATATCGCCCTGGCGCAGCGTTATCTTGGACTTATTATGCGCTCACTTGATTCGGTAAAGGATGTAAAAATTTCAAAGAATTACAGTATTATGGAGCTTAATTATGAAGCGGGCACAGCCTGTGCCGTTATGGGTCAGGAGCAGCAAGCCCGGGAATACTTTGAAAGGGTCGTATCAACAGGCTATATCTTTCCCGAGGTCGCAGCAGCTGCTGAATACCTGCGCACCGGCGATCCTGAGCCGCTTCTTGCAAGACCGGAATTCCGGTAAGCAGCAAAGCTTCTCACAAAAAACAAAAAAGGAAACCAAAAGGGACATCAGCCCCTTGCGGTTTCCTTTTTTATTAAGCAAAGCCATAACAGATCAATGATTGACCTTTGAAAACGGGCATCTTTTCCCGATGCACTTACGGGCTATAATGGACGATCAGGTAATAATAAAGTTTTTTATTGCACTGCAAAGGTTTTTTCAGATAAGCATATTTTATCATTTAAAACACCTCATACTGACGGCAAGAATGCGAATTACTTATGAAGTTCAATCTTCAAGCTTCCGGAACTCATCAAGACGAAGTTCTCTTTTCAATTCTTCTTCTGTCGGCAGATAGGTATAATATTTTGATGCAAAAATCTGGTCGTTATCCTCCGGCAGAGTGTATTTTACGATAGCATCATTCTTTTCTGCACAAAGCACTATACCGATAG
>ONNU01000025.1 GCA_900319255.1 uncultured Eubacteriales bacterium | reverse complement strand
AGGGGATAAGGAAAGGGGATTCCAAAAGGGGGAAAACTCAAGGGGGAACCCCTTGTGGTTTCCACCTTTTGACCCACCAAAGCAGAACAACTGATGAAGCATAGCTTAACGAATGAAAGCAGAACAACGACCCACCAAAGCAGAAATACTAAAAAAGCATGAATTAGTGATAAAAGCGTAACAGCTGAATATTTTACACATGAAAGGAGGGAGCTTTCTATGGCTCGTTTTGACAGTAAAAGCTTTATGGGAACCGGCTTTAAATTTCCGGTGCAGGTGGATCCTCTCACCGGTAGGGTCAGGACTTCCTCAGATGAAGAGGATATCCGCGAATCCATCAGAATAATACTTGGCACACAGCCCGGTGAAAGACCCATGTCCCCCAGCTTCGGCTGCGCGATAAATAATTTTGTGTTCGGGACAATGGATTATACCTCAATAATGATGATGAAGCGTGAGGTAGAAAACTCCCTGATAATGTGGGAGCCGAGAATAAAGCAGATAAAGGTGGAGATAATCCGTTCCCCGGAGGAGGACGGCGTACTGCTTATCGAGGTAAGCTATGTCGTGCGTACCACCAATAACCCCTTTAACCTTGTTTACCCCTTCTATATCAGCGAGGGCTATAGCGAGGGCGCAAAGATAATATGATGGGAAAGGAAATGATGAAAAGTGGTGAAAATTGATCCTCGTACAAAAAATGAAATAATCGCAGACCTGAAGGAAAGAGCGAGAAGCTTTACTCCCGAATGGAACCCTGATTTCAGCGAACCTGATGTAGCTGCAGCTCTGGCGCTTGCGTGCGCAGAGATGTTTGAGGGAACGATAAAGAAGATCAATGGTCTGCCGCTGAAATATCAGCTTTCCTTTTATAATATGATGAATGCTGATCTTCTGCCGGGAACGCCGTCACAGGGGTATGTAAGCTTCGGGCTGTCGGCTGAGGATGCGGCATCTGCGGAGGTACCCCAGGGAACGGTGCTTTCCTCTTACGGCGTAGACGGCGAGCCGGTGCGCTATGAGACCCAGGACGATATACTGGTTAGCTCAGCCTCCATCAGAAAATGCTTTGTTGTTGACGACAGCAGGGATCACATCGGGATGTATGAGGATATAACAAAAACACCCGGAACAGAGCTTTTCAGCCTTGCGCCGGAGAATCTCCAGACCCATGTGCTCCACATTTCCCATCCCTATGCATTCAATATTGCCAGCAAGGCTGAAATAGCCATCAGCTTCCTGCAAAGAGGCGGACTTGCGCTGAGAAGCAATGATATCCGGATGCTGACGGATAAAGGTGCCGTGACGATAGAATACTGCGCCGGAGAAAGAGGCTATATCCCGTTTTCACAGATAAGCGAAAAAAACGGCAGCCTTGTCCTTGTGAAAAGCGGAGACCAGCCTCCCGTAATGACCGATACAGACGGCTGCCAGCTTCGTGTGACCGTAAAAAGGATAGATGATTTCCGTAATTTCAGATATGTAAATGTCAAGGCATCACCCAGAGGAAAGGATATACTTCCCGATAGTATCAGCGATGGAAATACAGAGCTTTCGCTGAGCGCATTCTTTCCCTTCGGCGAGCGGTTCCAGCTGTTCAATGAGATATATTTCGGCTGTGACGAGGTGCTTGATAAATGCGGCGCAGAGGTAACAATGAGCTTCGACCTGAAATTTCTCAGGATACCCATTGAAAACCAGCTTCCCGATGATGAGATACAGTGGAAATGGGTAGCTAAAAAAAGCGATTTCAAGGAGCGCACCTCATACGAGCTGTTAATCAGCGAGGTAATATGGGAATATTATAACGGCTACGGCTGGAGCAGGCTTTTCCCGGATAATTCATTCAGCAATGTATTTAACTATACCGACGGCATTACAAGCTGCTTCCGCAGTATCACCTTTACCGTCCCGGAGGATATCAGCCCGGTTTTTGCCGGAGCGAAGGAGGGGCATTTTATCCGGGCAAGGATACTCAAGGCTGAAAATCTCTATAAGCTCAAGGGCTTTTATATGTCGCCCCATATCCGTGATCTTTCCTTTGAATATCACTATAATGACAAGGGCGTTAATATTGACAGAATGACAGCCTGCAACTGTCTTGAAACCAAGGAATTTGATACCCGCAGCGAAGAGGAGTTTTTCCCCTTCTATACCACCGGCAGCGAAAACAGGATGGTCTGTCTCGGCTATTCCTTTCCGCCGGATAACGGACCGCTGCGTACCCTGTGGGATATTGCAGAAAACCCGCTTGCAAAAAAGCCCGGTCTGACATGGCAGTATCTCAGCAAAAGCGGATGGAAAAATATGAATATGGCTGATGAAACCCGCAGCCTGACATCCGTAGGACTTACAATATTCCTGGATAATCATGAATTCATTAAAAGCAGGCTTTTCGGCGAGGAGCTTTACTGGATCAGGATAATCGACCGTGACAACTGCTTCGGCAGCGGCGAATATTCATATCCGCTGCTCAGGGGAGTTTACCAGAATTCAGTCCGCGCAGTGAATGTGGACAGCCATAAGGAAGAATATTTTTCAATAAATGTATATACAGAGAATTCATCCATTGAGCTTTCCTCATCAGGTATACTTGATATCGAGCTTTATGTGAATGAATTCCAGACCATAACCGAAGCTGAGACCGAAAGGCTCACAGAGCAGGGCAGGGTAAAGAAGGTAACGGATGAAGCCGGGATACTCAGGGAGCTTTGGGTGCGCTGGAATGAGGTCAGCACCTTCATAGATCAGGATAAGAACTCCCGATGCTATATCGCAGACCGCAGCGCCGGCAGGATAAGCTTCGGCACAGGACGCAAGGGCATGATCCCCTCAGCCTCCGATACCAGCAATATACATGTCATCTATACCACCGGCGGCGGAGAAAGGACGAATGCCCTTCCCGGTACGATAAACGGAATGGAGCGCTCCATCGGACTTGTATCCTCCGTCAATAATCCCCGTTCATTTTACGGCGGACAGGATACGGAAACCGTTTATGAAGCCCTCGAAAGAAATGCGGTCATGCTCAGGACTCAGGGCAGGGTCGTAACAGCATCCGATCTTGAGGAGCTTTCCCGCTGTGCCTCCGGCTGTATCGAAAAGGTCAGGGCATTCGGCGGAAAAAACATAACCGGAGAAAGTGAAAGAGGAGCTGTTACGCTTGTAGTGCTGAAAACGCCGGAAGCCGAATTCAGCTATGTCCGTGACCAGCTGAAAAGCTATCTTGCCCCGAGAATGGCAGGAAGCATAATCTCATCAGATCAGCTTTATATAACCCAGCCCACATTTATCCGCATCAATATAAAAGCCGAGCTTGCATCGGAGAGCCTGAACGGGATATTCGAGCTTCGCAGGAGGATCGACAGCTGTCTCAGGGAATGTATAGATTCCTACAGGGGAGCGAAGGGTTCAAGCGACTGGATGCTGGGCAGGATGCCGGACGTTCATCAGATAAGAAGCGCGATACTGCGTATCGGACAGATCGCCTATATAAAAAGTATGTATATAACCACATTTTTATCCGGAGCGGGAGGACTGAGAGAGGTAGATGCAGCGGATATCCGCCGCCTGCCGTATATTCTTCCCGAGTGCGGAGAAAATGATATAAGTATAGTGCAGATATGATCTCATTTACCTGAATCCGTGAAAGTGACATCTCCGCTGCGGGGGATAAATGCAATCAGCTGTTCCGCCTTCATTCACTGAGTCATACTTTATCAGAATTTTCTGCTTTGGTGTATCAAAAGGTGGAAACCCCTTTCCTTATCCCCCTCAGCAACCCGGACTTTAGCGGTAAAGATTTTGTATTGTATCATTTGAAGGGTTTGAATATTGTATAAAAATGCGCATGAACACAGTAGTTATATTTATTTACACCATTGAGTTTCATGGATTCAGGTTTAAGAAAAAAGCCCGGAGTGCAGCGATCCCCGGAATGAAAAGGAAGTGAAGAAATGCTGCCGGATATTGATCTTGACAACGAAAGATTTGACGATATTCTTGAAAATGCAAAAAACAGTATTGTCAGCAGCTGCCCGGAATGGACTGATTTCAACTATCATGACCCGGGAATAACCATTCTTGAAATGACTGCATGGCTGAAGGAGCTGCAGCAGTATTATCTGAATAAAACAGGGCCTGCTCATATCCGCAGATCACTCAAGCTTTTCGGTGTGCAGCGGCGTCCGAAATGTCCCTCGTCCACGGAGGTTTCCGTCAGATACAGCGATGATCTTGTAGCGGCAAGGGGGACAAGACTATACGCCGGAGATATCTGCTTTGAAGCTGAAAAGCGGACATATATCTCGTCGGCGCGGCTGATCTGCTGCATATGCAAGGATCGTTCCCGCAGCCGTATCATTGACCAGCGGGAGCTGAGCTTCGGAGGAAATCTCAGGATAGACCCGTTCCCCGGAGGCAGGAACAGCGAATTTTACATAGGCTTTGATAAGCCGCTTGAAAAGGATGAGCAGCACGCTCTGTATATTGAAATAAACGACAAGGGCGAAATAAAGCGCAATCCCATCACCGATCCGGAGAGCTTTATTCCGCTTGTAGATATATCGGCTGAATACTATTCAGAAAGAGGCTGGGTGGAGATCAGCAGAGAGGATATGACCTTCGGCTTTCTCACGTCGGGGCTTATCAGGCTTACGCCCCCCCTCAGCCACAAGGAAACAAAGGTCGCCGGGAAAAAGGCATATTTTATCCGGTTCCGGCTCACCGGCGGAGAATACGATATCCAGCCCCAGATAAGAAACATCGAATTCAATCTTCTTCCGGTAGTCCAGCGTGAGACCATGGCTGAATGTCTTGATCTGCCAGCCGGAAAGACCCACAATATCTTTTCAGATCTTGCAGCGAGAGGAAATACCTTTGTATATCTCAAAGGAAAGGACGGTATGTTCACAGTCGCAGGAAATTATGAAAAGAGGATAGACGAGACCACCGGAGAGGTGCAGATAAGCATAACTGATACAAGGAAAGCCGAGGGTGTGAGGATAGTCAATTATGATCCCTCTTTTGCGATCTCCGGACAGATCGGCGTAGGCACAGGACTTCCCTTTCAGAAATATTCGCTTGAAACGGACAGACTTGAATATGACAGCTTCCGCATAATGACGGAGCTTCCGGCAAGCGGAGGTAAGCTTGTGGAATGGAAAAAGGTGCAGGATTTTTCCACAGCGAAGGCGGAGGATTTTGTATATGTTCTGGATACGGCAAAGGGTGAGATATGCTTCGGCAGCTGCATCAGGGGAATGGCACCGGAGGGCAGGATATTCATAGTAGGCTGTTCCTATACCTACGGCGCAAACGGAAACGTATCTGTGGGCAGCATCAGCCGCATGAATAATATGCCGGAGGACAGCATCAGCATAACCAATACAAGAAGATCCGAAGGCGGACATAATGAAGAAACCATAGAAAACTGCTGTGTCCGGGTATACAGGATGATGCAGACCACCGAGACCCTTGTTACAGACGAGGATCACGAAAATTATATCATGGGCATACAGGGACTAAAGATCGAAAAATGTCACATGATGAGAGCAGATCCCCTTTCCGACAGAAAAAACGATCCTTTGCGGACCATCATCGTAAAGCCCTATTCTCCCGACGGCAGAGGCATTCCGGGAGAGCGGTACTGCCGGAATATTCTTGCAGCCCTTGAGAAGCGCAGGATGCTGGGAACAGGCTTTCGCATTGCCCGACCCGAATATGCCGGAGTGAGGGTCTATGCAGACATTTCTGTTGAGCGTTCATCCATGAATGCAAAGCAGGAGCTGCAAAGGGTCATCAGTGAATATTTTGAGGAATGTAAAAACCGGTTCGGGATAAAGCTTATATACAGCAGGCTTTATGAAAGGATAGACAGGCTGAGCTTTGTTGTATCTGTCAATGCCTTGACGATGGAAACTCCCGGAAGCGGCGCTCAGCGTACCCGTGAGGGAGATCTGCTGCTTTCGCCGAATGTAATGGCATTCCTTAGCGAAACAGAGCTTATGGTCACATCAAGGCGGTGAGCTTGAAAGGAACCACATATGAGAGAAAAGCTTAAATATTTTATAATAAACAAAGCCTATGATTATAACAGAGGAATATATGAAAATATGAAGATCCGGGGCAGCGGGCTTTGCTTTCATTCGGATAATCCCTCCGGCGTGGGCAGGTTCATGACAAGGATATTTGATGCCGGAGAGCTGGAAAACAGCTGGCACAGGCTTATCATCCGCACACAGGACTGCGATCCCTCAGATCTGAGAGTAACGGTTTATGCATCCGAAAAGAACGAAATGCATTTCCGGGATGCTGATATCACCCTGTATGATCTTTTCGATAACCCCGGCATTTCGCTGGAGGAAAAGATAAATGCATACAAGCCCTTTATCGTAAGGCAGACCTCAGGGGTATCCGATATGCTTCTCCATGATGTAAGGGGGCAGTATCTCTGGCTGCTTATCGAGCAGTACAGCTCGGGAGCATCAGGAGCCGGGCTTGTGGATATCAGGGTATTTCTTCCGGCAGTGTCATGGATAGATCATCTTCCCGCCATATTCCGCAGCAGCGATTCTGAAAGTCATTTCCTTGAGCGTTATCTCGGCATTTTCCAGACCTTTTATGAGGAGCTTGACTGGGAGATCGAGGATATGTGTACCCGCTTTGATCCTGAAAGCGCAGAGCATGATTTTCTGAAATGGATAGCCTCGTGGCTGCATATCAGGGATGCCGGCATCTGGACGGACGAACAGCTCAGAAGGCTTGTAATGAACGCCGTAAGGCTGTACCGTATCAGAGGCACAAAGGAGGGTCTGTCTGATATCATAGAGCTTTACACAGGAGAAAAGCCCTTTATCATCGAGGGCTTCAATATAAAGGAAATGGCAGACAGTATTCCCAACGGAAAAATGCTGCTGGAGATGTACGGAGGAAATCCCTATACGGTAACGGTGCTTGTAAAGCCGGGAAATGATCTGGAGGTCATAAGACGGCTGGCGCAGGAAATGATGCCCATAACAGCGGAGCTTAATCTTGTAGAGCTTGACCCGTATATCTTCCTGAACAATTACGCATATCTGGGAGTCAACAGCTCTCTGGGATTCTATCGTCCTGCTGTGCTTGACGGCAGCTCGCAGCTTATGCTTTCCACATTGGGCAGCAGCCGGGACAGCGGAACAGAAAATGACGAAAATACTGTCAGCGGTAACAGCGATGACATTAAAGATAAATAACAGGCTCTGACAGCCGCAAGCGGAAAAGACGAGCCGGGACAAAGGAGGCAGCCCCGTATTCAGAGGGCAATGAATATGAAGAATACACAGCTATATCCATTTGAGAGAAATAAATATTATTACGGTATGCTTCTCAGCGTAGAGAATTTCAATGCCGAGCAGAAATACATGAATGATAAAAGAAGGCTGCTGAGCCGTCTGGTAAACGGCAGCGGAGTTGTCAGCGGGCTGAATGTCATAAGCATTGACGAGCAGACCATTTCTGTTGAAAGCGGAATGGCTATTGATAACACAGGGCGTGAGATCGTAGTAGCGACCCCTGTAACGAAGAAGCTTTCCATGATAAACGGCTATGAATCAGCCATGCGCAGCGGAAGCAATGCATATGTATATCTGTGCCTTGAATATAACGAGGGCGAGCAGGGGCAGGCATATGACCTGTCCGGAGGAAAGGGAGATTCCACCCACGACAAGATCAGCGAGGGCTATGAATTATACCTGACATCAGCAGAACCCGCAGACGATACCGACCCGGTAAGATCGGTATATGAGCACTGCACAACGGTTTTCAGCGATGACAGCATCCGTATACGTCATATCATGCCGAGATTTGTCAATCCCATGTCGGACTTTGAATTCCGCATAGAGATAGAAAACCTGACAAAGCAGTTTGTATCGTTTTCATATAATATCCAGCTTATCTGCATGACCTGCGAAAATGACGACAGCTCAGTCCTGTCCGTAAAATTCAATGAGATGCTTGAGGAAAAAAGCGGCAGATATACGCTGGTCTATAAGATGAAAGCTAATAATGTGGTGGATACAGAGGCGGTGGCAGCTGTCGATCCCTCCACCTTCAATATCTCCTATGACAAGATCCCCGCAGAGGGGACTATCAGCGGACGTTCAGCAGCTGCCGTTATCGAGGACAGCATAATCGACGCAATGTTCCGTTCAAGCTTCAATAAGAATATGGATATGATATTCAGAAGCTCCCTGGGAAGCCGTCTGTATCTTGCGAGGATAGATCTTGTCAACGCAGGAGAAACAGCGGTCATTGAAAAGATACATAATGTCCCCTTCGGTCAGTATGTTATCAGCAATACGCTCCAGAATGCCATGCTGCGCTCTGCTCTTTCCATGCTGCCGGCGCAGTCTGAGGGTCACGGAATAGTCGCAGGCGCAGGCGCTGATGTCAGCCGTGCCAGCGATAAGGATATCGCAAGCGGTATATGCAGGGTGGATCTCAGCTCGGGCAGCCTGAAAAACAAGGTCTATTATTCAGAGGAGATAGTCCACGGTCTGGGTCTGGGCAGCGTTACGATACAGCTGGGACTGAGGACGCAGGACGAAAGCACCGTATACGGAGATACCGAGATCTTCAAGGAGATCGTGCCTCAGATAAAGATGGCAGCAAAGGTCGATCCCACAAAGGGCAGCTTTGTCATCGGCGTTATGACCACAGCCACCGTGCTGAATGACTTCGTAGAGATCAAATGGACAGCCATCCGTGATGTAGACGAGGCTGCGAACGAAATGAACGAAATGAAGATAATGATAAAGCCCAATTCTCTTGTACTGAAGCCGAGAGAAAGCCGTTATCTTGACGCAGTTTGCCTGAATATGGCGAATAAGACCCTGCGCTGGTCGGTAGTCCCCGAGACCGGAGGAAATATCGACGGCAACGGCTATTACACAGCCCCCATCTCAGAGGGTGTATATGAGATCGTAGCCCAGAGCGCAGTTTATCCGGATGTCAAGGCATCCATCATGGTCGTTATCAGAGAATGATTTTTACCCCAGTCACATTTGTTTTCCTATCCTCAAAAAATTCAGTCAAAAAGAAAAATACCAACTCATAGCCGTAAAAGTATGTACCATGCAGGGGATAAGGAAAGGGGATTCCAAAAGGGGGAAAACTCAAGGGGGAACCCCTTGTGGTTTCCACATTTTGATACACCAAAGCAGAAATACTAATTCAAGTATGGCTCAAGGCATTAAAGCAGAACAGCCATTTTTAAAGTTTCAGACAGTAAGAAAAAATGATGAAGGGAGGATCATCCGCTTGGTCATCAGAACATTTGAACATGAATATCCTGTGATCGGCGTCAAACAGCAGACGGAACAGTATGACGTTTATATATGCCGTGATGTCAGCGGCAATTGCCTTTGCAGGATATTGAGTATAAAGGATAAAAGCCTTTTTGCGGAGCTTGTCAGCTGGCTTACGGATAATATCAACCGTGAAGCGTTTGCGGATTATAGAGAGCATTTTATTTATGACGGTCAGCTTTGCATCGTTATGAAATATACCCAGGGCGTCAACCTTGCTTCAAAGCTCGCAACAGAAAATGTTCCCTTCAGGGAAAGGATGGAGCTTGCAAGAAAGATACTTGAAAAGGTGGTCATCCAGGAGATACCGGATTATTTTCTTGCGAAATGCTTTCTTCCTGAGCAGATGATAATAGCTCAGGATCTCAGCGTAAGCTTTAACTATCCCATAGAGGATATCATCACAGACAGACAGCAGAACGGAAGAGAAAATATAGTTTCCGTATTCCGTCTGATATTTCAGAGGGAGCTTGACAGAAAGGTTCCTGATCTGCTGATGGATTTCATAAAAAAGCTTCCGGGACTTACAGAGAAAAGAATGATGGATGTATACAGCGAATACTACATCCTCATGGGAAAGCTTGAAAATTATAATGAAAAGGACGAACAGCCGAAGACCTTCTGGTATAAGCTGTGGGATAAGATAAAGCAGATACTTGGAGTGCTGAAAAAGGCTCTCATAATAATACTTATAGTGTTAAGCGTGTGTTACCTGATCTATACTATCATAGATCCGGGAAAAAATAAGACCAGTAACGGACATTTCCATTCAATTGGAACTGTCGATATAGTCAGATCCGGGTGAGATAAATGAATTTTGGATTGTTAGCAGCCTTCAAGCTGTTCTATAAAAAATTCCAGAGGATTTTCATAACTCCGATAACGCTTCTGTATCGGAATATAATGCGAAAGCTCAATCCTCAGAATATAGTGAGTAAGGTAGCGGTAGATGTCAAGGACGATGTAAAGGGACTGACAGCAAAGCCGCACCATATAAAGCAATATGCGATAATAGGCGACAGATTTATTGCAAAGAAGCTGATACTGCTTATAATTCTGATAATACTATTGCTTATTATCGTATTCATAAAGTTCATCAATCCGTGGCTCATAAGGACGTTCTTTACGAATTCCCTCTGGGTGGACAGCTACGAGGTTGTGGATTATACGGGGAATGTCCGGCTTTACGCTACCCCGACGCTGAAAAACCTGCTGTTCGAGGGCAGACTTGAAAACGGTCAGGTAGAGGGCGAGGGCACGCTCTATGAATATGACGGCAGCCTTGTATATATCGGGACCTTTGCCGCAGGACAGTATTCAGGACAGGGAAAGCTTTATTATCCCGGCAGAAAGCTGAAATATGAGGGGGAATTCCTTTCCAATCTTTATGACGGCTCCGGCAGGGAATACCTTGAAAACGGTATGACGCTGTATTCCGGCAGCTTCAAAAACGGCGTGTATGACGGAGAAGGAACGCTTTTTGATAAAAACAATAATACCATCGTTTACAGGGGAAGCTTTACAAACGGCTTGTTCAACGGCACAGGAATATTATACAGCAACGGTGATATGATCTATGACGGCGAATTCAAGGACGGCAAGCCCAACGGTCAGGGAAAAAAATATAAGAATAATGTCCTGATATACGAGGGCGAATTCACTGACGGAGAATATAACGGAAACGGCAAGCTTTACCGTAACAATAAGGTCTACTATGACGGACAGTTCTCAATGGGCAAGATGCAGGGCGAGGGTACGTTCTACAATGAAAGCGGCGAGGTCATAGCAACAGGCATCATCGGCGACGGCAGCGTTACCACAGGTACAACAACGATCCTTTCCGATAACGGGAACCTTCTTTATGTCGGCGAGGTGGATAAGAGCGTGTATAACGGCGCAGGTCAGCTTTATGACGATAAGACAGGAAAGCTGGTCTATGACGGAAACTTCAAGGACGGCGTATACAGCGGTCAGGGCAAGGAATATAAGGATGACAAGCTTGTATATGACGGCGAATTTGCAAATGGCAAATATGAAGGCAAGGGAAAGAAATATGATAAGGAAGAGCTTGTCTATGAGGGCGATTTCAAAAACGGTCTTTATGACGGTCAGGGCAAGCTTTACGAAAACGGCAAGCTCACATACGAGGGCGGCTTCTCCAAGGGCAAAAAGTCTGGAGAGGGCACTATGTATGACGATAAGGGTAATGTGGTCGCCAGCGGTAATATCGACGAAAGCGGAGGAGTACAGGACGGCTCGACACAGGTCAAGGATGATAACGGAAAGCTGCTCTATGACGGCGATATAAAGGACGGCATATATAACGGCAGCGGCAAGCAGTATGATCCCTCCACCGGCAACCTTATCTACGAGGGCGATTTTGTAAACGGCAAATATGAGGGTAACGGCTCCTTCTATAAGGACGGCAAGCTGTTATATTCCGGCACATTCAAGGACGGAGATTTCAGCGGCAGCGGAACCTTCTACGATGAGGACGGAGTTGTCACATCAAAGGGTCAGCTCAATGATAAGGGTCAGGTCGTCACAGGCTATGTTCTTATAAAGAACGGGGACAAGCTTGTATATGACGGCAGGATCAAGGACAGCATATATCACGGCAAGGGCAAGCTGTACGAAAACGGCAAGCTGCTGTATGACGGTTCCTTTGAAGAGGGTATGTACAGCGGCAGCGGCAGGCTTTATAACAGCAACGGCGTAATGATCTATGACGGAAACTTCTACCGGGGAAGATATGACGGTCAGGGAAGAGAATTCTATGACAACGGAAATATCAAATACATAGGCGAATATCTTTACGGCAAGCAGACCGGAAACGGCACATACTATGACGAAAACGGCGAGGAAATACCTAAGCAGGAGTCCTCCCAGGAGTCACAGCAGCAGTCTCCGGCTGCCTGACAGAACAGGATTCGCCCGGTGAAATTATAGCCGGCAAAAAACACCGGTCAGAAATCCATGCACCATAGCTTTTGGATATGCCTGCGGTTACGGATGCAGCGCCGGCGCTGCCGGGAAAGGAAGGAATACAGGAATGTCAGATTTCAATATTATTTCAGATGTGGGGGAGGCGCTGGTAAGGCTTCTGAGAGAGGGGCTTGTACCGGAGATCATCCCCAACACCGAGGGCATCGGCGTATGCCATCCTTCGGACAGGGGGGATATCACACTGGGTATCTGCCTGTATGACGTCAGGCGCAATACCACCATAATGGATACAGACAGAATATCCATCGGCACAAAGCAGCAGAGAATGCCCTCGACCTTCCTTGATCTTTACTATATGATAACAGCCTATTCCTCCAGCGATATAAAATTCCGCTCACTGGAGGAGGCGAAGATCATCGGACGCACCATCCAGGTGCTTGAGGGAACCTCAGTTCTCCGGGGCAGCATTTTCGGCAAGCCCTTTTCGGAGCTTCAATATGAGCCGAGGATCGAGCTTCTTGATATGGAGACGGAGGAAAAGACCCGTATATGGAACACTCCGGATCAGCCCTACAGACTGTCGCTTTTCTACAAGGTACATCCGGTAGAGCTTGTATCCGAGAAGATCACCGGCATCACAAGAGTACGCGAGACCGATATCACTGTTGGTCAGATCCCCCGCTCCGGGGAATGACCTCACTGTCACCTGAATCCGCTAAACTCAATAGTGAAAATATAAAAAACTGTCATATTCACTGAAAGGGTGCATTTTCAGATTGCGCTTTACCCCCTCAGTCGCTGATTTACTATCTGCATCAGAAAGCTTATTTTGTAAAGCTCCTGACAACACTAAATCTTAGCTATCAAGTCTGGCTCACCAGGGGAGAAGGAAAGGGGATTCCAAAAGGGAAAAACCTCAAGGAGGAACCCCTTGTGGTTTCCACCTTGACCCACCAAGGTAGAAATACTAAAAAAGCATGGCTCAGGGCATGAAAGCGGAACAGCGGATTCCCTTTTTCCGCCCGCAACGATTATGTCAGTTTCATAGATTCAGCTGTCAGCAAAGCCTGAAAGCTGAAAAGGGGAGAAATATATCATGGAAGGATCAGTTCTTATATCACATAGATCAAAAAGAAGAGTATCCCTTGCGGTGCTGCTGATAGACGACCTGACGGGAATGCCTGTAAGGGGTAGCAATGCAAGAGCATGGATCGAGGGAGAAAAGCCGCCGATAAAGAAAAATGACGGCTGGAGCGTTTTCACCGATCTGTGTCCCGGCAGCTTTGAGCTTTGCGCTGAGGGGGGACATTATATCAGGCAGCAGATCAGCATAACCATAGCCGCCGGAGAAATACTGACCCGCACCATTCGTCTGAAGCCTGCCCGAACCTATCCGGTACCGCCGGGATGTCTGCGCATCGAGGGACGCTCAGAACCGGGCGCAGAGATAACGGTCTACGCTCAGGATAAGCAGTCAGCCTTCAAGCTTCTTGCAGACGCAAAGCAGGGAAGCACACAGCTGCAGGTCTTTCATGCAGATACGGTAAATCTTTCAGGCTCGCTTTTCAGACTTATCACCTCAGACGGTGAAAGCGAAAATGTCACATTAGAATCCGGACAGCCCGGGGCAGAAAACACCTACGAGCTGAAGCAGCCCCTTGAATACGGGCATCCGAGAGTCGGCACAAGCCTTATCCCTGCCAGCTCAGCCATAGCAGATGAAAACGGACGCTTTTTCCTTGTGCTGAAAAGATGCCCCGGCAATTCAAAAATAATCTGCCGCTCAAAGGGCACCGCTGAAATATGCCGGGAGTATGAAAATAATAATAACGGCTGTCTTTGCCCGGAGCTTATTCAGGTGTAAAGCTCAAAAAGTGGAGTTCAAAGCCTCTTGTTCCGGCAAAATGAAAGAAGCGGCTAACAGTTTCTTGCCTTCTCTGAAAAGGGAAAAATGCCCCCAAAGAGGGAAGCAACCACATGGCGGAAAAAAATTCTTTGAGCCGCCGGCGACGGCGTTGCTGCTGTAGCTTTTTCCACAAAATAAAAAAGACTGAAAATCTGCATTAAGCAGTTATCATAAATAATTAACAGGAAAGGATATTACCGCAGGGTAAGGAAAGCGCTAAGCGTTTTCACAGGTGAAAAAATATGGGATGTGCAGTATGCGGCGGAGCGCAGCTTATGTGCTCCTTCGGGGCAGCGCCATCGGTGCTGAATGTTCTTCCGAATAATAAAACAATGACAACGATGCCGCTGGCAACAATTATGGATAACAAGCCTTTTGTAAATGTAATGACCTTTGGAATGTGTTCCTCGCTTGCGAATCCTACGGTTGCATCAGCGACTGCGGCTGCGCTGGGAGTGCTTACGCCGATGCCCTGCGTGCCGCTTCTGACAGCGCCCTGGGCGCCGGGAAGTCCGACGGTGCTTATCGGAGGAAGTCCTGCGCTGAATAACACCAGCAAGCTGATATGCGGCTACGGCGGAGTTATACAGATAACAAATCCCGCCGTGACAAATATCCAGATACCCTGAATACAGCTTGTGAAGCTATATAAATTCATGGGAAAGGAAGAGAAGAATGGATAATTCATCACATATAACGAAGTCGCTTGCTGCTATAATGAATATCCGCTATGATTTTGCCCGCGCCGGCAGCAGCACCGGTGAAATAAAGATCGAGGCTATCCGGCGTATATTCAAGATCGTTGCGCCTGTGGTTTCACGCATAGGAGGAAAGCTGACCCGTATAATGGAGGAGGGAATATCCGCCGTTTTTGAGAATAGTACAGAGGATGCGCTACATGCGGCGGATGAAATATTTCTTGCAGCATCGGCAAGCCTGAGCGCTGAGGATATTTCCAGGCTGAGCATCGGTATTCATTACGGCGAGGTATATATGGGTTCCGTAAAGTACAGGGATTTTGTCGCACCTATTGTTATTTCAGAGGGCGTATATACAGCGTGGCATCTGTGTGATGCGGCAAGCCGGTATGATGCGAGGGTACTCATAAGCGATAAGGCGGTTGAACGGGTACGCAGCTTTGAAAACCGTTTCAGCAGCCGCAAGCTGGGCAAGGTGTATCTGCCTTCAAGAAAAACCGAGCTTATGCTTTACGATCTTTTTGACAGCGATCAGACCGATCATAAATACAGCAAGAAAAGAGGAAAGCTTGTTTTTGAAACAGGAGTTGATCTTTTCATAGAGGGAAAATACCTGCAGTCCCGGAATTATTTTATCGAGCTTCTGAGATTTGACAGAAACGATAAGGCTGCCAAGAAATACATATTCATGTGTGACAAGGCGATATCCGGGCAGCAGCTTTCAGCAGGTGACAAATATCTTGAGATCTGGTAACAGAGCTGAGCTGATAAAGAGGCTCCGGCACAGCGCCGTCATTGAGGAGGTGGATCGCTGTATATGAAAAAATATCACAGACTAAGCACAAAATTCATTCTGCTTTTTGTAATACTGTTTTTACTTGTCGCACTGGGAATGGGAGAGCTTATATATAATATCAATTACCGTGCCACAGTAATTTACAGTGAAAGGCAGATAACCAGATGCGGAAAATATATTGATAAGGTATTGGATGCAGACGATGTAAAGAAATGGATCGAAAACGGCGAGGATGAATCCTATGATATCAAGATGAAGGATCTGGAGGGTATCCACAGTATTTTCGGGCTGACCGATCTTTATGTATACCGTCCGTGCTATGATGAAAACGGGGAGCTGGCAAATGAGGTCGTCTATATTATTGATATCCATTCCCAGTCCATTGATATGGTGGAAACTCATACATTGGGTGACAGGGTCGATAATATCAATGAATATGACGAAATGAAGAAAGCTCTTGAAACGGGAGAGGTACAGACCACCGATAAGCTCCGGATAGGAGATGAGGAGGAGCTTCTGACAGCGCTTGTTCCCATGAAGCTTGACAACGGCGAATACTATGCGGTAGCGGTAGTCTGCGCAAGCATGTCGGGGGTAGTCGCCGCTGCTGCAACATCGTCATTGATAATGCTGGTGGTATTTGAGATCGTGGTTATTATTTTTGCAGCTGCGATGCTGATATTCGTAGGAAACAGCATAATAAAGCCCATAAAGATACTGTCCGGCAGGATGGATAACTATGTCACCAGCGGAGCCGGTCTCAGCGAGCAGCTTGTCACTGAGATACATACCCATGACGAGATCGAACAGATGGCGGATAATTTCAACAGCATGGCTGAATCTATCCGGCAGTATACAAGAGATATGCAGGATATGACCGTAAATCAGGAAAGACTTCGCGCGGAGCTTGATGTTGCGGGCAGCATACGATCGGCGGTATCCTCGGATATGAGCCTTCCTGCATTCAGCGAACGCAATGACTTTGAACTGTACGCAAGCCTGAAAAACACGGTCTACAACAGCTGCAGCTTCTGCAAATACTTCCTGATGGACGAGGATCATCTGATTATCGTACTGGGGGAATCCGTCGGAAAGAATCTGCCGTCGATGCTGATGTCGATGCTGGCGTCCACAAATATCTGCGCCCTTGCAGGCATGGGAGTAGAGCCGTATAAGATAGCCTATGATACCAATAACAGTCTGTGCGGATTTGAAAGAAACAATATGTCCATGACCGTAAGCGCGCTTATTATAAAGATAGAGCTGTCAAGCGGTGAAATGAAATATGTAAATGCCGGAATGCCTCCGGTAATAATAAAGGACTGCGGAGAGGAATATGTATGCGAAAGCGGAGAGATGCAGTTCAATCTCGGAGAGATGCACGGCGTGTCCTTCTCACAGAATACCATTCATCTCAGTCAGGGCAATACCATATTCCTGACCTCCTACGGTGTGCCGGAGATGAAGAATAACGATGACGAAAAGTTCACCCAGTCCCGTCTTGTAAATGAGATCAACGACATTTCAAAGCAGCATTATCAGCTTACTGAAATGACCGATGAGCTTGAGATGCGGCTTGATGCATTCCGCATGGGAAGAGAGATCGAGCTTGATACCACAATACTCGGCTTCCGCTATTTCGGATAAGCTGCGGAAGAGGTGAAAGGAAAAGCATATGAAAGTCAGTGAGCTTTATGATAATTATTTTCATATAGAAAAACTGAATCAGCCATATCGTAACAGCAGGGAACATCTTGAGGAACTGTTTTCATTTCTTGATCTGTGCCTTGCGGCAGCTATGAGCGCAAGGGGACTGGACAGCAAAAAACTGCTGGGCGCATGGGAGGCGGGAAGGCTTTCTGATCTTTCCGTATCCGTGCAGGATATCGAAAGACTTGTCGCAGCCGGAAACGGTCAGGATCATACCCATGCTCTTACCGAAGAAGCTCTCGAGCAGATCGGTATTTCCCGGGAGCATATACGCCGCCGCATCAGGGTGAGCAGGGAAAACGGGATGATACCCCGCTTTGAGCTTCTGAAAATAAAATTCAGACTGGACAGCTTTGAAAGCTTTGCCATGCTGCTTGCATTATCGGTGCAGTATGACAGAAAATATGAAGGGATATATGTCTGGCTGCATAATAACAACGGGGATATGTATCCCACAAAATGGCTTGCGCTCAGATTGTATGAAAGCCTGATGGGGGAAACTCCGGCATCGGCATCAAGGATGATGTCAGGCTCCTCGGCATTGTGCCGCTTTTTGTGCAGCCGTGAGCTTTCCGGGCGTGACCGCAGCGAGGCATCGGATCAGCTTGTACTTTCCCGCCGTGTTACAGCTTATCTTATGGGCAGCAATGATCCCGATCCAAGGCTCAGTGGCTTCTGCTCTTTGGCGGCATTCAGAAAGGAAGTTTTTATTCCCTTCCGTGATGAGGTCAGGGATCAGATACTCAGATATATGGTGAAAAAGGGCTTCCGGCAGAGCGGATGTTTTGTATTCGGCTTGTACGGACCTGCAGGCATCGGAAGAACCACGCTTATTTGCAGCGCAGCCTCTGTAATGGGAATGCAGGTGCTCAGGATCAGTCTTGACCATCTTTTGCAGATGAAAAGTACTGAGCGTGAGAAATATCTGGATATGATATATACGGAAACGGTGCTTATCGGAGCTTTCCCGTGCTTTGTTACGGACAGCCGTCAGGAAACGGAGCAGACCGGTGAAGAAGCTCCCGCAGGACGGGAAAAGGATAAAAGCCTTTCTGAAACGGCAGCGCATATCACACGCACATTTCATTTTTTGTTCTGGCTTACCCATGAAAGAGATTCTGTCTTTCTGAACACCGGCGCAGAATTTATCAGCGAAGAGCTGCCCATGCTGACGGCGAATGAAAGATATCTGTTCTGGAAGGCAGCGCTTCCGGAGAAGGATGAAGAGCTGATGTCCTATGCAAACCGGTATATTCTTACCCCGGGCAGTATAACCGGATCAGCGTCCCTTGCATCAGAGCTTGCAGCCGCTCAGAAGAAAAGCATAGACGACAGCCACATGACCAGAGCTGTACAGCAGCATTCCGTCAATCAGCTCGGCAGCTATGCCACAAGGATAAATGCTGTATTCACCTGGGATGATCTTGTGGTCAGCGATGAGCAGAAGCGGCGCATGAAAATGATATGCGATCAGGTGAGATACCGCAGCATAGTAAATGAGGACTGGGGCTTCAGAAAGCGCTCACCCTATGGCAGAGGATTGTGCGCATTGTTTTACGGTTCTCCCGGTACAGGAAAAACCATGGCTGTGCAGGTAATGGCAAACGAGCTTGGTCTTGATCTGTACAGGATAGATCTTTCCCAGCTGACCAGTAAATATATCGGCGAGACCCAGAAGAATATAAGCAGGCTTTTTGATAAAGCTAAAAATATAAACGCTATGCTCTTTTTTGATGAAGCTGATGCGATGTTTGCAAAGCGCTCGGAGGTAAAGGATTCAAACGACCGTTATGCAAACGCAGACACAGCCTTTCTTTTGCAGAAGCTTGAGGATCACGAGGGCATAACGATACTTGCGACCAACTATGTAAATAATATAGACGATGCCTTCAAACGAAGGATACGCTTTATGATAAACTTTGTCTTTCCCACCCCGGAGGTCAGGCTCCAGCTATGGAAAAAAATCCTTCCTGAAGCTGCAAAAACAGATGAAGCGCTGGATTTTGAATTCTATGCGGATCATTTTGAGCTTTCGGGAAGCAATATAAAGGAGATCCTGACCAACGCTGCATATCTTGCCGCAGCGCAGGGTACGGGCATAAGAAACTGTCATATAATCGAAGCAATAAAGCTTAATTTCTCGAAATACGGAAAGATACTTACAAATTCCGATTTCGGATATCTTGCAAATCTATAAAAGCTCAGGGCATTTTGCATCAGAAGCATGGAAAAGCCTCTGAAAAAAACAATGAGGAGGAAACTATTATGAATAACGAAGCCGCAAGAGAGTATCTTGAAGCTATCGCAGAGTTTATTTCAGATAATGCTCCGGTAAAGGAGCATAGTATCGAGGAAGCCGATGAGATCATGGCGCTGAATATAGCGCTGCCATCACCCCTTGAGGAGAAATCCGATATTGTCTATTCCATCCAGATGTGCAGCTTTGATGAGGATAAGATCCTTTACAGGCTTATTATATTCATAGAGGCTGAGATCCCGGAGGAAATGTTCCCGCAGCTCCACAGGGTCATCGGCGAGCTGAATAATCTGACCATTGTGGGCAGCTTCCGTCTGGAGGAAGCTATTTCTGCGGTAATTTATGCGCAGGGTATTGTCCAGAGCATGGAAACAAATATGAATGAATCCGCTGTAAATATTCTCAGAACGCTTGGAATAATGGAAAATGCAATGCTCAACGGCAGTGTGCTGATAAGAAAGCTGCTGAGCGGAGAAGCAGGCG
This sequence comes from uncultured Eubacteriales bacterium, assembly GCA_900319255.1. GTDB lineage: Bacteria > Bacillota > Clostridia > Oscillospirales > Acutalibacteraceae > UBA1213. The sequence goes on along the minus strand of ONNU01000025.1, from coordinate 4,547 downwards.
CTGATGAGGTGATTGCAGAGATCAGGAGCATAGGGGGTGCGCTGTGATGCCGGAGCAGGATATGAAATTGCTTGAAAGAGCAAAGGAGCAGTTTATTAAATACGGTGTTCCTGCGCAGATGATGAATATTGAGGATATCGGAGAGCATATGGTGCTCGTTATTGATCTGACGGGAGATGAAGACTTTCCCGAGGATTGCAGCATAAGCGTATGCCGCTTCACCGGGGACAGCGCCGGTCTGCAGCTGATGGTATCGGTCTATAGCGGGCTTGATGAAAAAATGACAGAGAATATTGCATCGCTGCTTCCGTATATGAATTCACGGCTTCTGACAGGCAATTTCGGACTGATAGCAGAGGACGGATTTTTATATATTGACCAGACATTTCTCATTGATGGTCTTTCCGAAAATATTATTGACAGCTCGCTGATAATTAACTTTGAATTTCTCACAGCCGCAGCCATGCGGTGCAGAGAGCTTCTTGAACCTCTTGTCAGCGGCAGGGTAAGTATAGCTGAGATGAAAGTTGAGGAACTCCGTATTATCCAGTCATGATGAGGGGGTGAATATATGAATCCGGACCTAAAAACGACTCCCGAAGTAACGGTATCCTCCGGCTCCGGCTCCGGCACAGGCAGCAGGAAGGAAGATCCTTCAAAGCCGACCAATACTACTCCCGAGCTTAAAGGATCAGCCAGGCAGGAACCGTCACAGGATCAAACCAAAAAAGAAGAACCCCAAGGAGATGACAAGGGAAAGCCTAAACCTCCGCCTCCTGAGCCGGAAGTCATTCCACCGCTCAGGCATGAACCTCCTCCAGTTGTTCTCAGTCCTTCTGTTGTGGAAGAACCACAGGTGAATCCTAAGAAGGGTGAGGAGGACGAAAATGATGAGTATGATGAGGATTCCGATGACGATGATGAATACAGGCAGCGAAAATTCAGTGCGCTGAAAACAAAACTGGTTGACGAGTATCGTAACAGAAAAGCTGCTGAGAGAGATAGGGAGCTGCAGGATCTTGATCAGATAAATCAGGATCGCCGTCAGGCTGATCAGGTCGGAGATGATGAAGAGAACGGAACCGGATTTGAATTCGGGCGTGATAGTGTTCCGAGGGACCAGGGAATGGTCAGCACTACAGGAACCGGAAATGATGATATTATGGATGGTGAAGACGGCGGGCAAATCATACAGGATGAAGATGACAACCCGGCGCTCCCGGGAGTTGGAGGATTTGACACTAATCCGGATTCATATCTGGATATACCCCGGACGAAGGGCTATGTACCTGACGCTTCTTCGCCGGCTGATCTTGCAGCCGGTCAGAGCAGTCCAAGCAAAACGGAAAAGATGGTCAATATGGGGCTTGGCTACGCACAGGATCTGTTGAATATGAATTCCATCGGCACCGGTATTATCAATCAGAAGATAAACGATGAAACGGATACTGATAAAAAGGAAGAAATAAGGGAAAATAATGAGGGCGCTACCCGGGCAATGGGCGCTTTATCAATGATATCAGGCGGAATAGGACTATATACCAATATAAATAACATTTATAATCTTGCAAAAAAACGGAGAAATTCCCATAATAAAAGAGCAATATACGAGATGACCACTTCGGCGCTCTCAAGTACATACGGCACTTTCGGAAGTCTCGGAAAGATCGCAAGCGGCGGAATAACCACCTTCGGAGATCCCAAAAATACAAATCAGAAAGCTGCATCCACCGCTCTCGGCATATTCAATTCGATGATAGGTACAGCCGCAAATATATCAGGTCTTGTGGGCGGATATGTGGATCAGTATCAGCGGTATAAGCTCCGAAAAAAGCTTGAAACTCAGAGCGGTATAGCTTCCGCTATAGATGAAGATGCATTGAAGCAGGATGTGGATGATTCAAAGGATGGTGACAGGAGGGAGTATCTGGGCAAAAAAAGGATGCTCCGCTCGCTGAAAGCAAAAAAGTATGCCTTGCAGGATGCTGCGGAATTTCACAAAATAAAAAACAATCAGTTCAGAAAGAACTGGATCGGAAGTATCACTTCTTCTCTCGGGACAGCCTCCACATTTTTTCAGGTTTTTAATCCCAAAAGTAGTGCCAGCGGCTTTCTGAAAGCATGGACACCCCTGATGACATCATTGGGAGGCTTCGCAAACAGGCTTGTTGGTCATATCTCAGATCAATCCACCGGCAAAAAGATCAAGGAAAAGAAGCTCGATGTGATCAACAGATATCTTATTAACAAAAGAAATAAGCTCAGAGATGAGGTGGATGAGGAATCAGATCCCAGTAAACCGGATCATAATTATTTCGAGAATGTTGATGATAATACGCTGGATCGTATCACCATAGCAAGGCTGGGCGTTGATATACCCATAAATGACAGTGGACTCGGAGAAGATGAGCTGATGGAGGGCTTCAAGGCGCTGAATATGAAAAGGGCAAGAAATATCATGGAGGCTTCACCAAAGGACAGAGAAACCATGCTGTCAGCACTGGGTCTGACCCAGGACGCAACTCTTAACGAAATTGCATCTGCGCTTACAGGAGATGCATAAAAAATAATAAATTGACGGATACTGTCCCCGGAAGGACAGCTCCGTTCATACTGAACACTGATAAAAGCAGGCTTTGAGCAGCGAGGAAGTTTTTCGCAAAGGCTGAATGATATCAGGATCCAGTATCAGAAATATATAAACCGGAGGTGCCCTGAAATGGCAGAGCAGAAAAATATATCACTTGAAAAAATAAAGGAGCAGTTTGTTTCCTACGGCATCCCAAAAGAGCTTATGGAGACAGAGAATGCCGGCGGAAGAGAGATCCTTGTTATCGAAATGGGCGGAAAGGAAAACTTTCCGGAGGATTGTAATATCAGCATATGCCGTTTCAGTGAGGACAGCATGGCTCTGCAGCTGATGGTATCGGTCATCGGCGGGCTTGAGAAGGATCTGTCAGAGGATATTTCAAGGCTGCTGCCTGCTTTGAATTCAGGGCTTCGTATCGGAAATTTCGGACTGCTGGCGGAGGAAGGATTTTTATATCTGGATCATGCGTTTCTTGCTGACGGTCTTTCAGAAGAGATGGTTTTTGATTCGCTGATAATATGCTTTGAGCTTCTTATTTCCGCAGCGGTGGGATGCAGGGAGCTGCTTGAACCGCTTATCAGCCGTAAAAAAAGTATAGAAGAAATAGATCCGGATGATTTCCGTATCATCAGAATCTGAACGGGGGTGTATGTATGAATCCATTAGTTCTACCAGAGAAAAAAGATGACGATAAGTTATTAGCTGAGAAGCTAAACGTAACAGAGAATGGTGTTGACAAGACAAATGTTGATCCGCTCGTAGTAAAGGATGCTATCAAGGGAATTGCAGAGATCGTCCATGAGCAGGGTAAAAAGGAAGAAGAAAAGGAAGAAGAAAAGGAAGATGTAAAGAAGGATGTTGAAAAGAAGGAGGTTAAAAAGAAGGAGGATGAAAAGAAGGAGGTTGAAGAGAAGGATGACATAAAAGAAGATGAAGTTGTCATAGAAAACAAGGAAGATGATAAGAAGGGTAAAAAAAAGAAGAAGAAAAAGAAAGGTGAAGATGACGGGGAACAGGAGGATAGCGAAAAAGCAGAATATCTGAAGAAAACCCTGGTCGATGAATATATTGAGCGCAAGACCAAAGCAAGAAAAGAAGAGCTTCATACTATTTCTGAAATGAACAAAAGATTAGCGAAGCAAAAAGAAAACGCTAAGGACACAGACAAACAGGAGGGCAGCTCCGGCTCTCTCAGCACTGCCAAAAAAGGCGATGATAAAACAGATCAATTAAAAAAGCTTGCAGAAGAAATAAAACCGGGAAAAGAAGAAGAAGAAGAAGATAAGAATAAGAAAAAAGAGGATCCGGCGGATGATCTGAAGGAACGACTTAAGGAGATAAAAATAGAGGATGAAGAACAGAACGAAATAGTAAATAAAGAGAATGATGAAGAGAACGAAATAGTTAATAAAGAGCATGACGAAGGCGAGGGTGAAGCCGGAAAAACAGGAAGATATCTGACGGAGCTGGATAAGGATGGCTACTGGCCGAAAAATGAGCTTCCGGGCGAGATAGTGGAATCGAAAAAGCCAAAGGGCTTTTTTGGTAAAGCCAAAGCATTTGGAACGAATGCTTTGAACAAGACTATGAAGTACGGATTGACCTATGGTTCTGATGCAGTAAATGCCCTCAGCGCAATGGGCACTGCATATATGGGTCTTAAAACAGCTGATATGTCAAAGGAAGATGCTAAACAGTTTAATAATGATCATTCTAAAATATCAACAGGCTCAAGTCTTCTGAGCCTTGGTACTGCAGGAGTCGGCGCATTGCAAAGTACTATCGGCGCAGTCAAATCCTACAAAACAGCGCATAATTCAAATAATTACAGAAAAAAGATCGAATCTGTCTTTTCGACGATCAACGGCGGAATTGGAATAGCGTCAAGTTCTTTTAAAGCAGCATCCTCCATATTAGCTCTGAGAGGACAAGGAACCAGCAATGTTAATAAGGGCTT
>ONNU01000169.1 GCA_900319255.1 uncultured Eubacteriales bacterium | reverse complement strand
TGTCAGGAGCTTTACAAATCTTTCTGATGCAGATAGCAAAAGTCCGGATTACCTCACCATACCGATCCTCCGCGCGTTGGACAGAAAGCAGAAATTCGAAAAACTTACCCACGTGGAGCGAACCCGGGGGGAGATAAGGAAAGGGGATTTCAAAAGTGGGAGAACCTTAAGAGGGGGCGTCAGCCACCCTCTTGTGGTTCTCCCCTTTTGTCCCAGCGGCAAAGCCGCTGCACTGAAAGAAGCCAGCGGTCAATAGAAGCCAGGGTATAAAGAATCAAAGCGCGTTATATCGTTTTTTCACAGCTCCTGGCACCCCGTAAGGCGTGACTGAAAGGTCAAATAGGCAAAACTTACCACATAAGTGCTGTCACGGCGTACTGAGTGGTTGTATCAGAAAGCTTTAGTTTTGCACACTCTCAATTCCTGACTCCTGATTCAACTGACCCACTAATCAAAAACCGTATTAAGCTTTGTAAGCCTGGAGAAGGCTGAGGCAGCGGCGGAAAGGTGATGTTTTTTCATCAGGCAGAAAAGCTTGTGCTTTTTCCAGAGGTTTCTCTGACTGCGGATGATATCATCGTCTATCTGATACAGTATCTCCGTCAGCTTATCACAATAGGCATGGTATTCCTCATCCGTGAGATAATGCCTTATATCCTTTTTGCGTATTCTCCATCCTAATTCATACATTACTGTGAACTGTATGAATTTCTCGGCTTTGCCGTATTTTTCAGCGGATTCATCAAGCAGACCCTGCAAAAAGTATTTCGGGGAATCACGGTAATAGCTGGGGTTTTTTACGTCATTCTGCAAAGCGGAGCTGTTATCCGTGCGCTTGCGGTAACGATGGAGGGCTTCGCGGCAGACTCCGAGAGTGCATTTTTCCAGGACGATGGAGGTGATGAACTGAGCGTCCTCACCGAATTTCAGCTGTTCGATAAAGCGGTGCTCCCCTATCGCCTCTGCTTTGATAAACGCTCCCGTAACATCAAGCTGTATGCAGTCCGGAGACTCTCTCAGGTCGATCACACGGGTGCTTTCAAATTTATAATCAAGATAATGATAGCCTGTCTTTGCGCCGAAAAACTCCTTACGGCAGCCTACAACATCCGTTTCATAATAATGCCCGTCAAAGAAATCCCGGACATTTTCAAAGGCATCCTCGCTCCATAGATCGTCCGAATCAAGGAAATTCACATATTTTCCCTCTATATACGGCACTGCCGCATTTCTTGCAGAGCTTACCCCGCCGTTTTCCTTTTTGATATAGACGATATTCAGGGGATATTTTTCCTTGTATTCAAGGCAGATATCCCCGCTTCTGTCCGGGCTGCCGTCATTGACAAGGATGATCTGGATATTATCCTCAAAGCCAACGCTCTGGGAAATAACAGAATCCAGCGTCTCCCTCAGATATTTTTCCACCTTATACACAGGTATCACAACTGTAAAAACAAAATGCTTTTCCCTCATACGATCACCCTCTTGATCCGGTGCGGGAGCTTTGCTGATAAAGACAAATATTATCAGATCGTTCCCACATTCAGCTCCCTGATGCTTTCATAAATGCGCTTGCAGCACTGCGCGTCATGGTAGGGATAGAACTTCTCCACCCTTTTCAGATATTCCTCATCAGTCCTGCAGTCCTTCTTTATCAGCTCAACTATCGCATTCACTGCGCTGTCAAGATCATAGCATACAGGACCGAAGCCGTCACGCTCATAGCTGAAATAGCCCTCGCTGTAGGTATGCTTTTTATAGAAATCCTCCTTGTCGAACTGGGTGTAGACCACAGGCTTTTTCAGATATGCAAAGTCAAAGGCTACGCTTGAATAATCGGTCACAAGCAGGCTTCCCTCGACAAATTCCTTCTGATAATCCACAAGACCGTCGTTTATCTCAAAGACCCCGCTGCTTTCAAAATCTTTGCACTGCTCGGAATGCATCGGGTGCATACACAGCAGACCCTTATATCCATATTCATTCATAGCTTCAATGAGGCGCTTGTCATTGATAAGAGAATTATAAAAGCGGAAATATTCAGTTTCCCTGAATTTATCAAAATAAACGCTTTTATTTGCCTGCAGGTCATAGCTGCCCTTGATGCCCTTTCTCCATGTAGGCATGATAACGATTTTTTTCTTTGCTCTTTTATGCTTATCCTTTTTGTAAAGGTTATCAAATCTTGCAAAGCCGGTCAGGGCTACATTATCCTTGTCGATGCAGTAATCGCCGTTTACTATGGAAAGATATTCGGCTGCTGCCGCTGTTATCATCAGGCGGATATTCTTATTGAAGCGGTTCAGCCATGTTGACAGATCATCCTTTGTGATACCGTGCTGCAGGAAAACAAAATCGTGATTGATTATATCCACAAGATATTTCTTGTCGTCTCCGAAGGGATTGAAAAGATAATCCGATGCCGAGGATGATATTATCTTATCCGCAAGCAGGAACTCCATCTTGTATTCATCTGTTCCGTAGGGCACGACTCTGCCGTATTTTTTCATTCTCTCATAATCTTCGCAGTCCTCATTGATATTAAAGACCGTTTCCACACCTCTGCTGATGCGCTTGTTCATATAGCGGAAGAAATGCTCACCGTTATCATTTGCAACATAGGTTCGGTCGGATATCATCCAAAGCTCCTTTTTCTTATGCGCCTTCTTTTCAAAATACCGGCGGCGAAGCTCTATGATATCCTCTCTTCCCTCTTTTTCAAGGTAGCTGCGGTATTTTTCCTCCAGCTCCTCTCTCAGCTCAGGGGTATTGGGGCGGGAAATAAGATTCTTCTCGCTCTTTGTGAGGATGATCGCATCCTTTGCATAATAGCCCTTGTCGGTTTTCGGGAGATGTGAGAATTTGCCGAGGGATGTGAAGATCTCGCTGGTCTTATCCTTGAAGCGGTAGAAAAAGCTGAGCTTCTGTTCCTTTTCCCTGTTGAGATGAATCTCGAAAACAACAGCCCGTCCTCTGTTGACAGAGCCGTCCATTGTCACAAGGTCAAACTTCTTGCAGTAGAAATATGAGGGATAGTATATCTCGCCGCCTACCTTTGCATAATAATTGAAATCATCGCCGCGCATCCAGCAGTTATCCTTACCCTCAAGTCTGAGGATATTGCCTCTTATCTCAACATAGTCCCAGATAAGCAGCGTCTTTGCCTGCGCCAGATCAATGGTCATAAAATCCCTGAACATGATCTTTCCGTCGGAATAGGTAAGATCCTTCCTAACATCATGTCCGTATTTAAGCGACAGAGCATACATCTTCATATTCATATATATGCTTCTCTGGCGGTAGATTATCTCATCCTCGATGCTTTGCAGCTCATCACAGACAATTGCGGAATAACGCTCGTATCTTTCATTGTCAACAAGCTTGAATACCGGTTTTTTCATGCGTACAGTCAGGTCGTACATAACCGTATACTGGATAAATCTCTTTATCCCGCCGTATTTTTTCTTTGAAAGCTCAAAGAGGTATTTATGGAAATACTCGGGGCTGTCAAAATAATAGCTGTCCGAAGTGCTCTCGTTCTGCATAAGCGCAGAGCCGTCAGATCTGATGCGGAAGAAATGTACAGCCTCCCTCACCAGTCCCACAGCGCATTTTTCTATAAGCACGGAATTGATAAAGGCCGTGTCCTCGCCGTAGATCAGCCTTTCGTCAAAGCTCAGCCCCTGGATCGCAGAAGCCTTTATAACAACGCTGGTAACATCCGTCTGTATCAGATCAAAGCGCTTGTCAAGGTCGGCAATGATCGTTTTGTCAAATTTATAGTCAAGGGCATGAAATCCCCCTGCGCCGTCAAAAAGACGCTTTCTTCCTGCGGCGGCGTCGATCCTTTCGCTGTTGCTGTCAAGGTATTCGCAAAGCTTTTTCAGCGCGCCCTGCTCCCATTTATCATCTGAATCAAGGAAATTCACATACTTTCCCCTGATGCTTTTTATTCCCAGATTTCTTGCGGCGCTGGCGCCCTTATGCTCCTGTGAAAGATAAACGATATTATCCGGATATTTCTGCTGATAAGCCTTGCATATTTCCGGACTGCTGTCTGTGCTGCCGTCATTAACATATATAAGCTGAATATTTTCCTCAAAGCCTAAGGTCTGGGAAAACAGGCTTTCAGATGCTTCCTTCAGATATTTTTCCGAATTATAGACCGGCATTACCACCGAAATCAGAAATTTCTTTTCGCTCATGTTTTTACCTCTTTATCATTTCATATTGACATACGCGCATACTGCCGCCGGCTAAGACAGCCTATGCGCAGGCATTACCTTTCAAAGCTGCTTTTCTCCGGCAGAAGCTTTTCAAACGCCTGCTGAACTCTCAGCTTTTCCTGCTCAAAATCCTTTGTTTCAACGGTATCATTGATGCAGATACGCTTATATCTGCCCTGTGAGATATCCCTGATATCATTTTCGCTGAGTTTTTCTCTGATATGGAAGCAATGGCCTTCCTTAACGCTTCTCGGCACGGGTATTCCCTTTGCAAGCTGCCAGAATTTCATGACCCACTGATTGCAATTGCCCTTTGTGCGGAATTTCTCCCGGCAGGTCATATCAAGGGTCTCTCCGTCCCTTTCCCATGCTTCTTCAAAGGTGCTTTTCAGGAAATTGCTGCAAAGATGGTCATAATATATTCCCGGAAACCATGTCCACATATCAAGAGCGGCGGTTTTTATTACCCTTTTTACTCCGTTTTTCAGGCTGAACCATTTTGCCCTGTCCCTTTTGAAGCATTCCTTTTTATCGAAATTGCTGTTGATTATCTCCATATTATTCCCGTTGAAAAAGCCTGCGCTGTTTTTTGCAAAATATATGCAGTCAAGGGAATATGTATCAAGAGGTCTGCCGTCCCTGAAAAAATCCTCCGGTGTTGTGGGCGAGGTTATGAACATATCGTCATTGAAATATACGAACTGCTCAGACAAGCCCCTGATCCTGTGGATATTCAGCTCGATCGCATTTGAATTGAAGGTGGGAAGATATTTCTCAGGTATAAAGTCCCGGTGATTGACGATATTCAGCTTTGGATTGCCGGTATCCAGCCACTTCGGCAGATGCCCCCATGTTACAAAATGTATACGGTTGACCCACGGAGCATATTTCTCCACGCCTCTGAACCAGTATTGCAGATTATCCCAGTCACGATAACGCACAACGGTATTATCCACTCCGTCAAAGGTCGGGTCATAGCTGTTTTTTTCCTTCTGCCACTCGGGGTCGTTTCCATCCACCCAGATCATGACAAAATCAATTTTATTTTCACTCATTAGTTCTGCTCCGTTCATTTTTCAAATGAAGATTTATCCGGAAGTATATGATGAAAGCTCTTTCTGAGCATTTTGCACTTTATATCAAAATCTGTGGTCATCGCCGTATCATTGACGCAGACCACCTTATATCTCTGCCTGATAATATCATCGCACATGGGGCGGATATCCTCGTCCTTCAGGTGATAGCAATGCCCGATCTCTTTTCGCGGAACAGCTATTCCCTTGCACAGCTGCCAGTATTTCATAAGCCACTGATTTACATTGAGATCGCTCCTGAAGCGGCAGCGGCAGGTCCTGTCAAGGGTCTTTCCGCATTTTGACCATACCTCATCAAAGGTGGATTTATTGAAGCTTGTGGGAAGATGGTCGTAATGGAATCCCGGGAACCATTCCCAGCGGCTAAGCATCAATGTCTTGAAATTATTCTTGAAGCCGTTTTTGAAGGAATACCAGCGTCCTCTGTTTGCGCCGATGACCTTTTTACTCGAGGGAAAATGCTTATTGATCTCCGCAACATTTGAGCCGTTGATATGAGCGATGCTGTCCTCTGCAAAATACAGACAGTTAAGCCCGTAGACATCGCATGGCGCGCCCTCATAGAAAAAGTCCTCTTCGCTCACCTCATCCGTCAGGAACATATCGTCATTGAAATATACAAAATGCTCCGAAAGATCCTCTATTCTGTTGAAATTAAGCTCTATGGTATGGGAATTGAAGGTGGGGAGATATCTTTCGGGGATATAATCAAGATGGTTGACTATATGCAGCTTCGGATTGCTGGTATCCAGCCATTTCGGAAGATGTCCCCATGTCACAAAATGTATCTTTCTCACCCAGGGAGCAAACCTCTCCACTCCCCTGAACCAGTAGCGCAGATTGTTCCAATCCCGGAAACGCACCTCTGCCGAGCCTTTTGAGGGGCGCAGATCATATTTTTTCTTTTCATCCTGCCACTGCGGGTCATTTCCGTCCACCCATGCAATGACAAAATCTATTACATCCTGCTGCCATTCATCCTCTCCGCTTCCGTTGCTGCGGTTCTCGTCATCTATATCGTCAAAATCTTCAAGCAGGTCATAATCGTACCCGGACATTTTATTTTACACCCCTTTTTATTTTCAGTTTATCCATGCATATTGCCACACATCATTCAGCTCCTGTTTGCCTCCTCAGTCATCCGGTTTTCTTCCTCATCAGGAAGCAAAACTGCTATACCCCTTTAGCCGGATACAGCGCAGATATCAGTTTCAAGGATCCGGAAAATTTATTTTTCCCTATCAAGCTCAAGTATTGCCTGATAATTTCTTTCGCAGTTGCTCTGGTCATAGAGATCAAAGAAGCCGTCATGCTTTGACGCATATTCAGGGGGATTTGTAAAGCCCTGCTCTGCGGCTGCTTCAAGCTCATCCAGCGCCGCCTGCGCAGTATATACCACCGGACCGAAGCCGTCACGCTCATAGCTGAAATATCCCTGCGGATACTGCCCCTTGCGGAAATCATCGTAATCGAACTGATAATACATGAGCCTTTTTTTCATATATGCAAAATCCATTGCAATGCTGGAATAATCGGTTATCAGATATGCGCTGCTTTTGAGCAGCTCCTGAACGTCATATTCCGGCCATTTTGCAACGGTTATTCTTTCGTCAGTAACATTGAAATAATGCAGAAAAGGCTGCATATCCCTGTGGGGATAGAATATCAGCTGAAGATCATTTCTGCTGAGTATCTCGTGAAGCCTTCCGCTGCTCAGGAATTCGCTCCAGCCCCTGTAATATTCCGTTTTTGTAAATTCCGATACATCCTCGATCTCATCGGATGCTGAGGTAGGCGTGGCGATCCAGCTTCTCCATGTTGGCATAAGCAGCACCTGCTTCCTTTTCACCTGCATATCGTGAAGACAGTCCAGACGGCATATGCCCAGCTTTTTCACCCAGCCCTCCGGATATCCGTATTTTTCGCTGACATATTTCCATTCCCGGTCAGTGCTGCATACGAACATCCTCATTTTTGTTTCGTTATAGTAAAGCCACGGCATATCATCCTTAATTATGCCGTGCTGTAAAAATATTCTTGTATTTTTGATAATGCCCTTTACCTCAAGCACATAGCAGACCGCAGCATTGGGCTTGCCGCCCTTCTGGGAGCTGATATTATACCTTGCGCTGAGATAATAGATCCAGTGGCGCAGACTGCCGTAATTAACGACCTCACCCAGAGGCTTTACCCTTTCAAGATCGGGAGAGCGCCTGCTGATAGCGTATACGGCATCGGTTTCCGGATGCTTTTCCCTTATGTATTTATAAAGGTGATAGCCGTTGTCCCTTGCTTCGTTTTCATTGTCACATATCAGCCAGAGGGCTTTTCTTTTCCGCCTGTATACAAGGGACAGGGGCAGGGCTAAAATGAATTTGAATATATGCCCGATATCGCCGGGCTTTACTCTTTGAAGCTTCTGAAAAAATGTTTCGCTCATATCATCCTCGCATCAGAGAACATCGGGAAGATCTTTTCTCAGGCGGTTATAATTATATATGCCCAGCCCGATCACCAGAAGCAGCTCTGCAAGCATGATGGCATTTTCCCAGAGGGGATGCAGATGTATGCCGGCATTGAGCATTGCCTCAGCCTGCTTCTCCGGATAAGTGGGAGCCTCCCATACCCAGCAGTTGCAGATAAGGGCTTTTCTGTAGGCATTGACAAAATATGCAAGGGGGTTGCACATAAGGATATTTCTGATAACATCATTTTCCAGGCGGTATGAATCATAACCGATAGCTGAAAGCCAGAAAAGACCTGAAATAATGGTATTGATGAAATTAAGATAGTCCTTGCTGAATGCGCTCATGGGTGCAAGAGACCATGTAAGCGCCCAGAAAAACAGGAACATCAGCGGCATAAGGAACAGCAGCTGGATATTATAAATGCTCGGACCTATGCCTCCGAAAATGGTGATATAAAGATATGTCAGTGACAACAGGAAAATGTGTACATAGAATTTCGACAGGGTGGTATATGTCATAATGACCGATACGGGGAAGGATACCTTATTGACAAACTGCCGGTTATCAGCGATGGCTCTTGAACCTCTGCCGATACAGTCGCTCATAAAGAACCAGGGCACAAAGCCTGCCATGATGAACAGAAAATATTCCACGCCCATCTCCGTATGATTATTTGAGCCTCTGAGTATCGAGAAGGCAAACCAATATACAAAAAGCTGGAAAAGCGGCTTTACAAGCGCCCACAGAGGTCCTATTACAGCGCCCTTATAGGTCTTGAGCAGATCCTCCTTTGCAAGCATGAAGGTCTGTTTCATAAAGCCCTTATGCTCAAGGGGTATGCGCACTATATACTCCTTCAGCTTAGAAAAAAACAACGCTGATTTGCTTTTCCTTTTCGTAACGACATTTACCATTTTTATCCTCCTATATGAGATAGTTGAGCAGTGAGTAGTGTTTAGTGATTAGTTGATAGTTTAGCCACCATTCACCTTTTCAGCTGTCAAATTAATGAAATTCCTGACTCCTGATTCCTATTTCCTGATTGTGTTTTCCGAGACTGCGCGTCTGACTTCCTCGATCTCTTTTTCGGCTGAGCCGTCAAGGTTTTTTTTCCATGAGGGAAGCATGATGAAGCCGACCGTTGTACCTATGCCGTAGCTGAAATGAAGCAGCGGAAAAACCATCGGCAAAAGAAGCATATAAGCGTTTTTTCTTTCCGCCGTAAATACTGCGCCGAAGGTCATCAGCAGGTCTGCCGCACCGTACGCCCCGCACAGAAGCCACAGCGGAAGCGAAAGCAGCCATATCCCGGTGAAAAGCGACGCGATCCATGCTGCCACGCAGATCAGTACTGCCATAACAAAGCAGAACGGTACAAAATGGAAAAGTGAAAGACAATCCGGGCATTTGCCAAGCGTAAGCCCGATCCATTTTCCGTTCCCGTATTTTTGTGAAATCATTGCGCCAAGCGTGGGACGGACATTCTGATAGGAAATTATCTCATCGCTCTGACAGATACGATAGCCGTTCTGTCTGATGCGCCAGTGCAGCTCGTTATCCTCTGTCCGTCCGAGAGAGGTATCGAAGCCCCCCACCTTTGCAAATACCTCACGGCGGTAGGCTCCGTGGAAAAGGGAATCAACATATCTTTTCCCGGCGCTTTGTCTGCGGTAGGAAGCGATAGAGCTGCCGAACATCGAGCCTTCTGCCGCCAGAAGCATTTCCCTGAAGGGCGTAGGCTCGTCAATATTATTAGGTCTTGCGCCGCCGCAGACATTTTCGCCCGAAGCTATGAGCGCAGCGTTTTTTTCAATAAAATCAGCAGGTATGCTTGCGTGGGCATCAATACGGATAATGATATCGCCTTTTGCAGCCCTGATCGCCGTATTCCAGCCTGCCGCCTGCATTTTTCTGGGATTATCGAGAACGCTTATCCCGAGATAATCCGCCCTGTGTTTTTCTGCAAAATCAAGAAATATCTTTTTTGTATCATCAGAGGAAGCGCTGTCCACAAAAACAAGCTCTGTGCTTTTCCTATCAAAGGACTGGGAAAGGATATCCACCAGAAGTCCGCTCAGCGCCTTTTCCTCATTATAAGCTATCACACACAATGAAACCGTCATATCATGACCTCAGTTAGCTGAAATCCCCGTTGCAAAGGGGAATAACTTAGTTTTTACCAATCCTTATTATAGTTTCCTATTCAGGCTTTGTCAATCAATAATATCTATTTTCGGTATCATAACAAGGCATTCACTAAAAACCTGAAAAAATGTATAAACTTTGACACATGATTCTTGCTGCGGTGATGTTATGGCTCCTGGGATCTGACACTTTTTCAGTGCAGTTCACGGATATCCTGCCTGATGCATCGCCCCCAAAAAACAACCGCCGTACCCAAAGGCAGCGGCGGTCATTTCTTCATTAAAATTCTATTCCCTTCCCGCTTATCACAGGAAAGCCTTGAGATTGTCAATATGCCGCTGTTCGGCATGGATAAAGCGCTGGGCAAACTTTTTCGTGCTGTCAGAAGCATTGCTGCATTCGCTGATATCCTTTGTCAGATCTACGATCCCCATTGTTGTTCCGTTTATCATTATCTCTGCAATATGCTCGGATGAGGTCTCGGACAGGGTCTTCATCTGTATCGAGCCCCACATGACAGCCTTCTGCACAGGGGAATTGCCCTTGGGAAATGCGCCTGCATCAATAAGCCCCTGCTCAGACTTTGCCTTTGCCTGAGAATAATCGTTGTACTGCTCCTCAAGCTCCTCCTTCAGCGCAGCATCCTCCACCTTCGGAAGAACCGTTCTTGTCGCCTCGATACCGGTCTCTGCAAGCTGATAGATATCTCCCAGCAGCTGTTTGTCATCATAATTCATAGTCATTACTCCCTTCATAAATGCCGCATGAAAAACACCTGAATACTTTCACCGATGTCATTCAGACGGTCTGTCAGAAAATAGTATTGCCTGTTTTTGAAAAATTATTCATCAGATAGCAAATAGCCGCGCCTGTCATATTATATAATAAACTGTTTTCAGGAAAGAGAAAAAATTCTGCTTTCCCGATACAGCGAGGTGCCGTATTTTCAAAAGCTAATGCGGATATGCAGACTTTCCGGAACCGACCGCCGGCTGAGCATAAAACGGCACCGCCGGGCATATCCGCTCCAGGCGGGAAAAAACGGAAGGAGATTTTTATGGATGTTATAAGAATGCTTCAAAACAGCGAATATTTCAAAGAACCGCTGCCGAAGGATACCGTAACAGCAATGGCTTATGTCCCGTATCAGAACGCAGGCAAGCTGTATGCGCCGGAGCAGGCATTATGCAGGGGCACGCTTTTCCCTGATCTTGACAAGCCCTTTGATCCGGACTGTAAAAAGGGAGGAAAGAGCGATGACTGAACGAAGCAAAATGCTGAGAAAGCTTTCGGTGGCAGAATTTGCCGCCCATGATCTTCATGTATATCTGGACACACATCCCTCAGACAGCGCGGCGGGAGCTGCTCTTGATAAATATGAAAAGCAGGCGGCAGAGCTGAGGAAAGAATTTGAAAGCAGATTCGGTCCGCTGACAGCAGGGGATGACGGCAGCCGCTGGGCATGGATAGCAGACCCGTGGCCATGGAATACAGAGGAGGGCTGACAAAATGTTCGTTTACGAAAAGAAGCTGCAATACCCCATTAATATAAAACAGCCGAATCCTAAGCTTGCAAAGATCATTATAAGCCAATACGGCGGTCCTGACGGCGAGCTCGGCGCATCACTGAGATATCTGAGCCAGAGATACAGTGTTCCCTATGCTGAGATAAAGGCGATACTGACAGATATCGGTGTGGAGGAGCTGGGGCATCTGGAGATGGTGGGGACGATCGTATACCAGCTTACAAAGAATCTTTCCATCGAAGAAATAAAGGCTGCGGGGCTGGAGCAGTATTTTGTGGATCACACAACAGGCATCTATCCGGCGGCGGCAACAGGCGTCCCCTACAGCGCATCAGGTATGCAGGTAAAGGGCGATATCATAGCGGATCTGCATGAGGATCTTGCGGCGGAACAGAAAGCGCGGGTGACATATGATAACATTCTGCGCTTCTGTGACGACCCGGATGTTCTCGACCCCATACGCTTCCTCCGTCAG
The DNA here is from genome assembly GCA_900319255.1 of uncultured Eubacteriales bacterium. Lineage (GTDB taxonomy): Bacteria > Bacillota > Clostridia > Oscillospirales > Acutalibacteraceae > UBA1213. Next base: position 68 of record ONNU01000169.1, on the reverse strand, counting down.
CGTGAGATCGTTCATTATCAGCGTTTCGGCGAGGCGAAGCGTACAAAATGAAACATACTACTTTTCTT
>ONNU01000065.1 GCA_900319255.1 uncultured Eubacteriales bacterium | reverse complement strand
TTGCCTGCTCATTCCGTTCCGTCCGGCAGCGAGGCTGGCGCCCGTTGCCTGCTCATTCCGTTCCGTCCGGCAACGAGGCTGGCGCCCGTTGCCTGTTCATTCCGTTCCGTCCGGCAGCGAGGCTGGCGCCCGTTGCCTGCTCATTCCGTTCCGTCCGGCAGCGAGGCTGGCGCCCGTTGCCTGTTCATTCCGTTCCGTCCGGCAGCGAGGCTGGCGACCGCTGCCTGCTCATTCCGTTCCGTCCGGCAACGAGGCTGACGCCCGTTGCCTGGTTTTTCTTTGACCGCCTGCGGCGGTTTTGGGGTGTTTCGCGCACTGAGGTGCGCGACCAGGGGCTCTGCCCCCTGGACCCCTGCAGCCTTTGAAAAGGCTGGCGAAACTTTTACAACTGGCTTTTTTAACATAAACAGCGGCGGAGGAGCTGATGCCCGACCGCCGTCTTTGAATATACAAGATATTATTTCTTCCTGACAGTAACTGTGCAGACTGCTGTTTTGCCGTTGGAGCTTGATACAGTGATCTTACAGGTGCCGGCTTTCTTTGCAGTTATCAGACCCTTTGACGTTACTGCTGCAATAGATGAGTCTGAGCTTTTATAGCTGAGATTTTTATTTGTTGCATTTGAAGGTGAAACGGTTGCGCTGAGCTGATATTTCTGACCGGGGAGCATTTTTACGGCGGTATGCTTCAGTGTTACCTTTGTGACAGGATTTCCTACTGTAACGGTGCAGCTTGCCTTTTTACCGTTGCTTGTTGTAGCTGTGATGACAGCTGTGCCTGCATTTACTGCTTTGAGCCTGCCGTTCTGGTCAACGGAAACTACTTTTGAATTTGAGGATGACCAATTGACACGGGCTTTGCTGTTTTTGAGGATAGCAGTGAGCGTCTTTGACTGACCCTTTATCATGCTGAGCTTTGTATTACTGAAAGTTATCTCAGCAGCAGGCTTTTGTACACGGAAGGTCTTGCTCAGTGTAACGCCGTTTTTCAGTGTCAGTGTCAGAGTAACATCACCGATTCCGGTAGCCTTGAGCTTGCCGTTCTGATATTTTAAAACACGGTTATTGCTGAGAGTGACCTTATAGCTGTTTCCGGTAAGACCCGAAACAAGAGCCGGCAGATCATATGTTCTGTCAAGCTCCAGCGTCTTGACTGAACCGTTGACAGGAATATCCAGATTAATGCTTGTATTGATATTGCCGATAGAGATATCAACAGCGCCTGCTGTCAGAGCTGTTGCAGCTGCTGTTCCTGCAAGCATTGTGGCAGCAAGGGCAGCTGAAATCAATTTTTTTGAAATAAAATATTTTTTCATTATTATTACTCCCTTTCCCTGATAATTTATGCTGGCGCAGACCGTGCTATGCTGATTGCTCAGCTTTTCGTAAGGGCAGCGCTCCGGAATTATTCTTCCAGGGCGGCAGGCAGGTCTGCAATATTGTTCACAGGCTTATTATAACATATTTTCAGGAAAATTTCATTATACAATGGGAAAAAATTGTAAAATGATCATTTCCAGTATTTTCTGTCAAGGTTCCTGAACTGCACAGCTTCAAAGATATGCAGCTTTTTGATGACCTCGCTGTTATCCATATCGGCGATGGTGCGTCCTACCTTGAGAAGCTTATCATAGGCTCTTGCAGAAAGTCCGAGAAGCTGATACTGATTTTTCATAAACTGCATTGCATCGTCGTCAAGAGGGCACATCTCATGAAGCAGTCCGGCGGTTATTCTTGCGTTACAGGTAATGCTTGTGCCCCTGAAGCGCTCATTTTGTATAGCTCTTACCTTATCGACGCGTTTTTTGATCTCTGCTGAGCTTTCGCCCTTTTCAAAGGATGACAGCTCATTGAAATCCACAGCCGGCACTTCAACATGAAGATCAAGTCTGTCAAGAAGCGGTCCAGATACCTTTGCAAGATAATTTGCCACAGCCTTCGGAGAGCAGGTGCATTTGGGAGTGCCGTAATATCCGCAGGGGCAGGGATTCATTGCAGCGATAAGCATGATGGAGCAGGGATAGGTAAGAGTTGCGTTAACTCTTGATATAGTCACCTGACCGTCCTCAATGGGCTGGCGGAGTATTTCCATGGCATTTCTGCTGAATTCCGGCAGCTCGTCAAGAAAGAGCACTCCGTTATGCGCAAGGGAGATCTCACCGGGATGGGGGATAGTACCGCCGCCTGTCAGACCTGCGGGGGAAACCGTATGATGAGGGCTTCGGAAGGGTCTTTCGCTGACAAGTGATGCATTCTGTCTGAGAAGTCCGGCGATGGAATGTATCTTTGAGGTTTCGATCATTTCCTCGAAGGTCATTTCCGGAAGGATGGTGGGGACACGTTTTGAAAGCATGGATTTTCCGGTTCCGGGAGTACCGATGAGCAGGACATTATGTCCGCCGCTTGCGGCGATTTCCAGAGCGCGTTTTGCTTCTGTCTGACCGCGCACATCGGAGAAATCAATGTTGTAATTGGAATGCGTCTTTGTGGGGTCAGCGGGCTTTGCGGGGGCGATCTGCTCGCTGCCGGTAAGATGGTTCATAAGCTGAGCGACATTTTTGACCGGATAAACCTTGAGCCCCTGAACGACAGCGCCCTCGCTTGCATTTGCGGCGGGGACGAAAAAGCTTTTGCAGCCCTGCTTTTTAGCTTCTATCGCCATAGGCAGCACACCGTTCACGGGGTTAACATCTCCGCTGAGTGAAAGCTCACCGATAAAGGCGCAGTCGCTGAGATCCCTTTCAAGCTGACCGGAAGCGTTGATGATAGAGATAAGCATAGGCAGATCGTAAAGCGAGCCTGCTTTTTTCACATCAGCCGGAGCGAGGTTCACCACGATACGCCGCACAGGAAATTCAAGCCCGCAGTTACGCATAGCCGAGCGCACTCTGTCTCTTGCCTCCTTTACCGAAGCATCCGGCAGCCCGACGATATCAAAAGCAGGAATACCTCTTGAAAGATCAGTTTCGACAATTATCTCAAACGCTTCCATTCCCAGAAGCCCGAGACTATGTGTTTTTACAACCATTTTTATTTTCTCCCGTAATCAGATTTGACGCTGCATCAGGTCAATTATTCTCTGATTTAATTTTATAATAAAAGCCCATCTTCTGCAACTGCTTTTTCAGAAAATTATCGCAAAAATTTTATATGCAGCAAAGCTGAATGATACCGGCAGAGGAATTATTTATCATTCCTTTATTATCCGCCCGGGTTAGGCAATTTTTTTGTTCGGCATGGTTTATAATACATCCAGGCAATAATATAATGTAAGGATCGCCCCCGCCGCCGGCGTGCCGCCGGTGTCATAATCGCGGGGTGGTTTTGACAATGCTATACTTTATTGCCCGCGAGCGATAGTTATCTGGGATGGGGGAAGACATTATTCAATACCTGTGTAATGGTAAAAATACGTTTTTTCGATATTATGATCGTAATTTTCTTTGAAAGGAGCGGATATGATATGACACTGACATCTACAAAATCATGGAAGCATTACATGCTTTTATGCAGGACGCTTGAAAGGAATGATATACAGTTTATCAGGAATGACAAAAAGCTCAGCGTGAAATGCAGTATAGCAGGGGAGAGGAGGGAGCTGAATTTTCTTTTTGTCACAGACCCGGAAAAAATGCTGATGACCCTGTATTCTCCGGTCGCAGCGGCAAAGGGGAACACAGATGCAGGGAGCGCAGCTATGAAGATATGCAGCATCAATAATACCCTCAGCAACGGATGCTTTTGCATTGATGAGGATGACGGGATCATTTATTTCCGTGTAGTAATAAGCTTTTATGAAACGAATCTAAGCCCGGAGATATTTGAATATATGCTTTCTCTTGCAGCAGATACGGTGGAGGAAAACTATCCGCTGCTTTGCGTGCTGTGAGAGCGGCAAATTTATTAAAAAAGCCGATGACCCGGAAAGATCATCGGCTTTTTCCCATTTCTGAATTATTCTGCAAAGAAGCAGTTGAGGCAGCTTTGAGCAATTATCTTACCAAAGATGAACAGGACATGGGGTATTATTTTTTCTTTTTCTTTTTTGAAGCGGGCTTTTTTGCGCCGGTTGAAGCAGCTTTTACCTTTGCGCTGCCTGAAGCGCCTGCGCCTGCTGTTGCTGCTGCGGGGACAGCGTCCCATACGACCTCATCCTCGACATAGCCGCCCTTTTTCTTTTTGCGGCTGACAAAGATCTTAGCGATAAATCCGCTGAGGAATACCAGACCGGAAATTGCCCAGCCGCCGGCGATCTGCGCCCAGATGGGGTAATCCGGATTATAAGTACCGCCGTTGAATACAAAGAGGTTAACGATATTCCAGGTGAACAGTCCTGCTAAAAGCAAGGGAGATACGACCTTTATCGAAGCTGCGAGCCACCAGTAGGGAGCCTTGAATTTCTTTGCATTGCGGTTGATCTCGAAATGCACCTTGCGCAGATCAAAGAACCAGCCTACTGCGATACATTCAAGGATACCGATGATAATAAGATTTATCTGGTTAGTCCAGTTATCAACGATATCGAGCCAAGCAAGACCTGCCTGTGTTGTGAAGATGATGGAGATAACACCGCAGATTCCGCAGATAGCGAGAGTAACGGCTTTTGGCTTGAGGTGGAATTTATCGGCAACAGCTGCGGAAATACCTTCAACGATAGAGAAAGCCGAATCTATCGCAAGGGTGATAAGCATAAGATAGAAGATAGCGCCGAATACAGCATTGATCCAGCCGATATCTGTAAGATTTACGATAGCCTGGGGATAAACGATGAAAGCAGTGCCGATACCGCTTGCAGTGATCTTATCGAGCATACCTGTTCCGCCCATTGTGGAGAACATAACGACGCCGGAGAGAACGCTTATTGCCATATCAGAGAAAGCGATGATAACAGCGTCAGCGGCAATATCAGCATCATTGCCGAGATATGAACCGTAGGCGAACATTATAGCCATCATGATAGACAGGCTGTAGAAAACCTGACCGATAGCATCGACCCAGAGCGAAGGATCAGCAAGAGCGCCAAAATCAGGGATAAAGAGCATTTTCAGACCATCGCCTGCGCCGGGCATAAGGCAGCCCTTGACAGCCATGATAAGCAGAAGGATAACCGGAGCGAAGACCGTATACTTAACGACCTTTCCCACAGAGCTTGCGCCGTTTCTGATGCAGAAGAAGATAAGTTCCCATGCGATCAGAGCGCAGAGCAGTACCTCGCCGGGGATCGAAGAGCCCTCGATAAGACCTGTTGTCCGGGTCAGATTAAAGAAAAGACCCGATGCGGCCTCATTGTTGTGGGTCATTCCGGCAAAATCAGCGGAATGGATAAACATGAGTATGACCCATGCAAAAACAATTGCGTAATAGCAAACGATAACAAAAGCGTTGGAAGTCGCTGCCCAACCGATAGGCTCGAATTTTTTACCGATACCTCTCATAGATTCGATAACGCCTTTTCTGAATTTTCTTGAGATGGATATTTCCATCATCAGCAGAGGGATACCCATAACCAACATGGCTAAAAGGTAAACCATAAGGAAGGTTCCGCCGCCGTGCTTAGCTGCAAGACCGGGAAATCTCCATGCATTGCCCAGACCCACGGCTGAACC
>ONNU01000332.1 GCA_900319255.1 uncultured Eubacteriales bacterium | reverse complement strand
TCACAGTTTTGACAGTGCCGGCATGGCACTTACCCTGAAATAAAAAAAAAAGAGGTGCAGAAAATGAGATCTCCCCTTGCAGACCGTCTGCGTCCGGAAAGTATTGATGAAATAGTAGGACAGCATCATCTGCTTGACCCGGGCAGACCGCTTCGCAATATCATAAGCTCCGGACAGATACCCAATATGGTGTTTTACGGTCCCTCGGGCGTGGGAAAGACCACCCTTGCGTCCATCATTGCAAAGCAGACAAACCGGACATTCCGCAAGCTTAACGGCACAACAGCTTCTACCGCTGATATCAAGGAGCTTTTCGCAGAGCTTGAGGGCTTTACCGGGATAAACGGCATACTTCTATATCTTGATGAGATACAGTATTTCAATAAAAAACAGCAGCAGACGCTGCTTGAATATATAGAAAACGGCAGCATAACCCTTATCGCTTCAACAACTGAAAACCCGTATTTCTACGTCTATAGCGCAATCCTCAGCCGTTCAACGGTATTTGAATTCAAGCCCGTGGAAAAGGACGATGTTATTATGGCAGTGGAACGGGCGTATAAATTCATGGAAAAGGAGCTGGGGGTTGAGATCACCGTTGAGGACGGCGTTGCGGCACATATCGCATACAGCTGCGGCGGTGATGTGCGTAAATCCATGAATGCAGTGGAGCTTTCTGTGATATGCGGCAAAAACGGGAACGATCCCATAAGTATTACCCTTGAAACAGCCGCCCAGCTTACACAGAAAAGCGCTTTCCGCTATGACCGTGAGGGAGATGAGCATTACGACCTGCTTTCCGCATTCCAGAAATCAATGCGCGGCAGCGATCCGGATGCGGCTGTGCTTTATCTTGCGAGGATACTTGCGGCGAATGATCTGCCCTCAGCCTGCCGCAGATTGATGGTGTGCGCATGTGAGGATGTGGGGCTTGCCAATCCCCAGATCATCCCCATAGTAAAGGCGGCGGTGGATATAGCTATGATGGTAGGACTGCCGGAAGCAAGGTTACCCCTTGCAGATGCGGTGATACTGGTGGCCCAGTCGCCGAAATCCAACTCCGCCTATAATGCAATTGCCCGCGCTATGAGTGATATAGAAGCAGGCAGGGCAGGGGGCTTTCCCCGCCAGCTGCAGAATAAGCATTATGACGGAGCCGACGCTAAGGTCAAGGGGCAGTTCTATCTTTATCCCCATGATTATCCTGACCACTGGGTCAGCCAGCAGTATCTGCCGGATGGTGTAAAAAATGCCCGGTACTATGAACCCGGCGAAAATAAGACAGAGCAGGCATATAAGGCATACTGGGAAAAGATAAAAAAGAGATGAAGTCCGGATAATGTCTGGATACAACCATTTACATAAGGAAAAAGGAACGATCGTTTTATGAAAATCGGAAATGTAGAAATAAACGGATATGCAGCGCTTGCGCCTATGGCAGGGGTAGCAGACAGAGCCTTCCGTGAGCTGTGCGTTGATTTCGGAGCTGCGTATGTGGTGGGGGAAATGGTGAGCGCAAAGGGCATCACCTATAACAGTGAAAAGTCCTTTGAGCTTCTGGAGCTTTCTGAAAAGGAGCGTCCGGCAGCGGTGCAGCTGTTCGGGAGCGAGCCGGAGACCATGGCGCAGGCTGCACAGTTCGCGCTGAGATATAAGCCGGATATAATAGATATCAATATGGGCTGTCCTGCGCCGAAGATCGCGGGAAACGGCTCGGGAGCTGCGCTGATGAAGGATCCCCAGCTGTGCGGAGAGATCGTGAAAGCTGTAGTTGGAGCAGTGAGCCTGCCTGTCACTGTAAAGATACGCAAGGGCTGGGATAAAAACAGCGTCAATGCGGTTGAGGTAGCCGGCATATGTGAGCAGTCCGGAGCCGCAGCCATAACCATACATGGAAGAACAAGAGAGCAGCAGTATATGCCCTCTGCGGACTGGGATATTATAAAAGAAGTGAAAAAATCGGTCAGCGTGCCAGTTATTGGCAACGGTGATATCACCACTGCTGAGGATGCCGCAAGAATGTACGAGCATACAGGCTGTGACCTTGTAATGATAGGCAGGGGAGCTCTTGGCAATCCGTGGATATTCAGAGAGATCAACAGCCTCATCGGTTATGACAGACCGTCCCTTCCGGTTTCGGCAGCTGAGCGAATAACGGTAATGCTGCGTCATATCAGACAGCTTTGCGAATACAAGGGCGAGGATATCGGAATGAGAGAAGCCAGAAAGCACAGCGCATGGTATTTCAAGGGAATGAAGGGCGCTGCGGCAATGAGAAAAAAAGCAGGGAGCCTTAGCACCTTCGATGATCTTATCGAGCTGTGCAGGATGATAGAAGGTTGAAAATTTGCGCTGAAAAAAAGTAAAAGTTTCGCCAGCCTTTTCAAAGGCTGCGGGTTCCAAGGGCAGCGCCCTTGGTCGCTGCCCGCAGGCAGCGAAATCCCCCAAAACCGCCGCAGGCGGTCAAAGAAAAAGCAGGCAGCGGCGTCAGCTCGCTGCCGGAAAAGACCGAAGGAACCTTCCCCTGCGAAAGCACTAAGCACTAAGCACTACCCATCCACCACACAAACTCCCCCCCGACCAATAAACCAGTCATTTTCAAAGCGCAGCGAGAAAAAGACGGACGGAACAAGAAAAAGAAAAAGCCGGTGAATCCAACAATTCATCGGCTCTTGTTTTATTATCAGCTTTTATTAATACGATAAGCCCCGTTTTTATTTCAGCACAGCAAAGAAGGTCATAAACATCAGTTTGATATCATAAAAGAAATTGAAATCCCTGATATACTGAAGATTGTATTCCATTTTCTGCGGCAGAACAGTGTTGACATATACCTCGTCAGGATCCTCTGCACCGTCAAGGAGCTTTTCCTCGTCCTTGAATTTTATGCTTGCAAGAGAGGTTATCCCCGCAGGCATGAGAAGCGTTGCTTTCATTTCGTCTGTGTAACGGTCAACATACCGCTCTACCTCCGGACGTGTGCCTACAAAGCTCATATCGCCAAGCAAAACATTGAACAGCTGCGGAAGCTCGTCCAGACGGCATTTGCGAAGAAATCTGCCTGCGCCTGTGATGCGGCTGTCACCGCTGACTGTGACCTGTGTGCCGAGCTTTTCAGCGTCCGTTACCATGGTGCGGAATTTGAAAATGCGGAATACCCTGCCGTAGGTTGTGACCCTGCGCTGCCTGAAAAATACAGGTCCCTTTGAATCAAGCTTAATCCATACCGCTATTATTATCATAAAAGGCAGAACTATGCTTGTTATTATCAGCGCAGTAAAAATATCGAATATCCGCTTTACTGCAAGACTGCCTTTGCGCTTTGACAGAATATCATAGTATTCCCGCACAGCCTCGCTTTGAAAATCAGCCGGCAGCTCCTCCCATTTTTTCATTTTATCCCTCCTGATATATCAGAATGTCCTTGCTCAGAATCCTTTTTCCCTCAGCTCGCTCACCAGCTGGACGTAAAATTCCCTTATATCCAGATCCGGCTTGTCGTGGCGAAGCAGATCTATTACATCCGCATGAGAAACACCGTCCGGTGAGTCGGATTTTAAAAATGTAAATTTGCTGCCCCATTTTGCTGATTCAACGGAAACCAGCCCGTCATTGTCCCCTTCAAATACGCCAGCCAGCATATGTGAAAGATTCAGCGGAAATACACCGGTCATCACCTTGTTTATTTTGCTCCCTACGCTCTGGTAATATACCTGATCGCTGTCGGGAGTGGTGCGGTTTATCCTTTCACAGCCTGAGGTGGTCAGATCGTTGATCGCGCCGAGAAAATCCGGAGAGCTGTCGCCTAAAAGCCGGAACGAGGAATTGTACATTCCCGCAACATTTTCCCTGACTGTATCAGGCGCAACATTCAGAAGCCATTCTGCAAAGCCGCAGCCTCTGTGGGGAGTGTTGACCGTTGTAAGCGAAGCAGTGTATTTGTCAGCGCCCAGATGGGAAATTGCATATCTGCTGTCAAGACCGCCTTTTGAATGAGCGATGATATTGACCTTTTCGCTGCCGGTTTCCTCCAGCACCTCCTGTATCTTTTTCATGACCTCACGGGCGCTTTGCTCTACATTCAGCGCAGACTGCTGCTCGCCGTAAAAGAGCTTTGCTCCGTTCTTTTCAAGCTCTGCGGGAATCCTTCCCCAGTAATTGAATTTGTCCAGATCACGGAAAAATACACCGTGTACCAGAAGTATGGGATATTTTGTTTTGCATATGTTCTTTCCGATACGGTCACGGTTCTTTTCAATGCGCCGGCTTTCCATTTTAAGCTCTTCACGGGCTATGCGCATGATGTGCAGCAGTACCAGAATGTTGGCTATGGGTATCATCCCGCAGAGAACGCCTGCGATCCTCCATCTTGCGCCCAGCATAGAAGAGGTGAGATAAACTCTGATAATGCCGTTCCAGAATACGGTCAGCTCCGATAAGAATATAAGCAGAGCATTCAGCCAGAACATATTGCTGAACATCCCGAACCATATCGCGCCTGTAAGTATACCGTAGAGGATCTCCGGCACAAGGGTGATAAGAAACTGGGTGAGCAGACTTACTCCGCCGCGCTCTATCTCAAGCTTCATCGGCAGCCGGCGTACAAACCTCGGCGCAATATTTATCAGAAGAAATACTACCCCTGATATCAGATAAAACCAGGGTGATAAGTTTAATGCCGCTGTAATACCCGGAAGTATTGTTGCGGCAATAAGTAATACTGATTGAATTATTATATCTATAGCATTTATCATAACGGTCACCGGAAACGCCGACTTTGGCGGCTCAAAGAATAAATAATAAAGAATAAATAATAAAGAATAATGAAGTCTTGGCCGGATTGATGATTTTTGCCTCCAGTTTTATGGGAAAGGGTGAAGCGCCGCCTGTGGCGGCGGCTAACTGAAGACTGAAAAATGAAAAATGTAACCTCTCAGGCGCCTGACTGTCAGCAGACGCCGGCGGCGGTCAGATGATTTTTTTCTTCAATTTTTCATTTTCCATTTTCAACTTTCAATTTTTTTCCATTTGCTCTCTTGCAACGGCGAGCATAAGCTTGATGCGGTTTTCCTGATTTACCTTGGGTGCGCCCGGGTCGTAGTCGATCGCTACTATATTGGCTCTCTGGTCAAGCATTTTGATGGGACGGATCATGCCCTTGCCGTTGATATGATTGGGCAGACAGCCGAAGGGCTGGGTGCAGACGATATTTTCAAAGCCTGTTTCGATAAGCTCAAGCATTTCTCCTGTCAGAAGCCAGCCTTCTCCCATTTTGCTGCCGTAGCCTACCATTCCCTTTACAAGGGATTTGGTATGCGCATAGGTGCCGCTGGGACGGAAGCCGTATTTCTTCTGGCTGTTGATTATCAGCTCCTCAAGGCTGACAAGATAATTGAAAAGCTTTTTTACAACAAGATATTTTGCCTTGCTGCCGCCGTAAAGGTCGATATCCTCCATACGGTTATCCACCTTGAAAAGCGCAAAGCCCAGTATTCCCGGCAGGTTTACCTCGCAGTCCTGCTCATAGAGGAACTGCTCAAGATTGTTGTTTCCAAGCCCGGAGTATTTGACGTATATCTCTCCTACGATTCCGACCCTGACTTTTGGGACACGGTTTACTTTTATCTTTGAAAAATCGTTGGCAATGCTGTCAAGATTTTCCGATATTTCTTTTTTGGTAAAGCCGTGACCGGATGCGAGTATCTCGGTCAGCCTGTCGATCCATTTGTTCACAAGCGCAGCGCTGTCGCCCTTGTTTATCTCATAGGGCTTTGTCTGATTATCAAGGGACATGATAAGATCGCCGTAGATAAGTCCTGCTGCGATGCGGCGTATCATGGGAAGGGTTATGGAAAAGCCGCTGTTCTTTTCAAGTCCTGAAAGATTCAGGGATATTACCGGGACATTTTCAAAGCCGGCTTTTATAAGCGCCTTCCTCAGAAGATGGATATAATTTGAAGCACGGCAGCCGCCGCCGGTCTGGGTTATCATAAGGGCTGTTTTGTTGGGGTCATATTTGCCGCTCTGGAGAGCCTGTATCATCTGACCGATGACCAGCAGGGCAGGGTAGCAGGTATCGTTATGCACATATTTCAGTCCTACCTGCGCAACCTCGGGACCCTCGTTTTCCAGAAGCACCGTATTATATCCGTAATGAATGAATACCTTGCTCATAATGCTGAAATGTATCCTTGCCATCATCGGGATAAGTATCGTATATTCCTCTTTTTTCATTTCCTTGGTAAAAACAAGCCTTCCGGTTTTGTCATATACCAGCTTTGCCATTTTATCACTCACCTTCTGCAACTATCGGGTTTATCAGCTTTCTTTCTTTTCGGTGGTCGCAAGCAGACTTCTGAGCCTGATCTTGACTGCTCCTAAATTGGTTATTTCATCTATCTTGATCTGTGTGTATATCTTTCCGTGGCGCTCAAGTATAGCTCTTACCTCATCAGTGGTGATAGCGTCAACACCGCAGCCGAAGGATACCAGCTGTACCAGTTCCATATTATCATGGTGGCTGACATATTCCGCAGCCGCATACATTCTTGAATGGTAGGTCCACTGATTCAGTACGCTGGTGCGCACCTTTTTTGCTTCCTTGTTGCTGACGATATCCTCTGATACAAGAGCAACATTGAAGCTCGTGATAAGCTTGTCGATGCCGTGATTGATCTCCGGGTCAACATGATAGGGTCTGCCTGCAAGGACGATGATCTCCCTGCCTTCCTTTTCAGCCCGCTTTATGATCTCGTTGCCCTGCTCACGGATCTTTCTCATATAGTCCTCATATTCGGCATAAGCAGCCTTTGAAGCCTCCTTGACCTCCTTCAGGCTGATGCCCTCAAAATACTTCTGAAGCTCAGCGTGTATCTTTTTCGGGAAATCCTTGGGTCTGTGTATGCCGACAAATTCATGGAAAAGCTTGATATTCTGCATACCCCTGACATTTGCATGGATGACTTCGGGATAATATGCAACGACAGGGCAGTTGTAATGGTTGTCGCCTAAATGCTCGTCGAAATTGTAGGACATACAGGGGTAGAAGATCTGGGTGATGCCGTTGTCAAGCAGCCACTGGACATGACCATGCATAAGCTTTGCAGGAAAGCAGACTGTATCGGAGGGAATGGTCTGCTGACCGTGGAGATAAAGCTTTCTGTTGGAGAAGGGGGAAACAACGACCTCAAAATCAAGCTTTGTCAGGAAGGTATGCCAGAAGGGCAGAAGCTCCAGCATGTTCAGTCCGAGAGGTATGCCGATCTTACCTCTTTTTGCGCCTTCCTTCGGCTTGTAGCCCTTTATCAGCGACAGCTTGTACTGATAGATATTCATGCTGTCGTCGGGATCCTTTTTCGTCACAGGACGCTCACAGCGGTTGCCTGCGATGAATTTTCTGCCGTCGCTGAAGGTATTTACCGTCAGGCGGCATTTATTGCTGCATCCTCCGCAGTTGATAGCCTTGATGGTATGGCTGAACTGAGCCAGCTGGGAGGGGTTGAGAATAGTCGATTTATAATTCTTTGTCACCTTGCTCTGAGCGTAAAGCGCAGCTCCGTATGCGCCCATAAGACCGGAAATATCGGGGCGGATAACATCCACGCCCATCTCCTGCTCGAATGCTCTCAGAACCGCATCGTTCAGGAAGGTTCCTCCCTGAACAACGATCTTTTTGCCAAGCTCTCTGGGGCTTGAAACACGGATGACCTTGTACAGCGCATTCTTGACAACGCTAAGACAAAGTCCGGAGGATATATCCTCAATGGTAGCTCCGTCCTTCTGAGCCTGCTTGACGGAGGAATTCATGAAAACGGTGCATCGTGAGCCAAGATCCACAGGCTGTTTTGCAAGCAGACCAAGCTGTGAAAACTCCTCGGCGCTGTAGCCAAGAGCATTTGCAAAGGTCTGCAGGAAGGAGCCGCAGCCGGAGGAGCAGGCTTCGTTCAGGAAGATATTATCAATTGCGCCGTTTCTGATCTTGAAGCATTTGATATCCTGACCGCCGATATCAATGATGAATTCCACATCGGGCATGAATCTTTTTGCTGCCGTCATATGAGCGATGGTTTCGACAACGCCGAAATCAACGCCGAAAGCGTTTTTGATGATCTCCTCGCCGTAGCCGGTGACCGCAGCGCCTGCAATTCGCAGACCCGGGTGCTTTTCATATATATTTTCAAGGAATTTCTTTACGATGGGAACAGGGTTGCCGCTGTTGGAAAGATACTCTGAATAAAGCAGAGTGCCGTTTTCATCTGTGACAACGCCCTTTACGGTAGTGGAGCCTGCGTCAATGCCCACAAAGACCTTGCCCTTGCAGTCATCAAGGCTGCCCTTTCCGACCTTTGCCTTTGCGTGTCTTTCGCGGAACTCCCTGAGCTCCTGTTCATTATTGAAAAGGGGCTTGTTGAAAGCGAAGTTTCCCGTACCCTTGTATTTTTCGATCTTAGCCTCAGTTTTCTCAAAGTCGATGGTATTATCAGCGCAGAGAGCAGCGCCGATGGAAACATAATAAAGAGAATTTTCCGGACAGATACCCTGGGTTTTCAGCGCCTTGTCAAAGCCAAGACGAAGCTGGGGGATAAAGGTCAGCGGACCGCCGAGATAGACGATCTGCCCCTTGATCTCTCTGCCCTGGGCAAGACCGGCGATAGTCTGGTTGACCACAGCCATGAAGATACTTGCAGCCACATCCTCTTTTTTAGCGCCCTGATTGAGCAGGGGCTGAATATCTGTTTTTGCGAAAACGCCGCATCTGGAGGCGATAGTATAGGTCTTTTCATGCTTCTGCGCAAGACCGTCAAGCTCTTCGATAGGAACATTGAGAAGGGTAGCCATCTGGTCTATGAACGCTCCCGTACCTCCTGCGCAGGAGCCGTTCATACGAACCTCCATGCCGCCGGAGAGGAAAAGTATCTTTGCATCCTCGCCGCCAAGCTCGATGACTACATCTGTTCCGGGGATAAAGGTATTTGCGGCAACTCTTGTTGCATATACCTCCTGCACGAAATCAATACCGCAGGCTTCGGCAACGCCCATACCTGCGGAGCCTGACATTGCGATCTTAGCCTGCTGTCCGGCAGGGATCTTTTTAACAACTGTTTTAAGAAGCTCGGAGATCTTGGTAGTGATCTGCGAATAATGCCTTTCATAGGTTTTGAATAAAATATTGTTGTTTTCATCAAGCATTACACATTTTACTGTTGTAGAGCCGATATCAAGGCCTATCCTGACCATTATCACATTCCTCTTTTCTTTCAGACCATCAGGGGATCATATATTTCTGATACAAACAAACATAATTTCTTTTATTTCTCTGAACACAGGGACTTTGATGCAAATATCCCGCCGTCCGTTATCCGCCTGCTTTTCAGGCATCCGGCAGGATCAGCAAAAGCCGTTCCCGGAAATTTTAACATTATAATGAAAATATAATCATCAATAATAAATAATATCAATATCATTTCCGGAAAAATCTATAGTCCGATTCAAATTAATATTATATATCAAATGCAGCAATATATTATTCTATAAAAGAAAAATATTTACCAAATTCCGAGCAATTTCTTCCAATTGTCGCAAAAGCCGACAGCAGAGAAAGGAAGACTTTAATATTAATAATTATTTGTCGCCTTACTTTTTTCGCCTTGACGAAGATATAATCCTTAGTCCGTGAAACTGACATTTCCGCCGCGGGCTGAAAAAGAAAATCCGATGTTCTGCTTTAATGCCCTGAGCCATACTTCATTAGTATTTCTACTTTGGTGAGTCAAAAGGTGGAAACCACAAGGGGTGTCCCCCTTGAGTTTTCCCCCTTTTGCAATCCCCTTTCCTTAACCC
>ONNU01000149.1 GCA_900319255.1 uncultured Eubacteriales bacterium | reverse complement strand
GCAGAAATGCTAACGAAGCATGGCTCAGGGCATTAAAGCAGAACAGCGGATTATCTTTTTCCGCCCGAGCCGAAATGTCAGTTTCACGGATTCAGATAAAAGATAAGAGCTCGGTGGTGGTGACTGTTAAACTCCTGATTCCTGATTCAATTCCAAATTCCACTTTCCAAATTCCAAATTCCACTTTCCAAATTTAACCAATAACTATAAAACACTGTTGAGGACAGCGGAGGCTACGGGGATGGCTACCTGGTAGCCGGAATTGCCGTTTTCCACTATTACGGCAAAGGCATAGGGATGTTCTTCGCTTTTGGTGAAGCCTGTTACCCATGCGTGAGCGTCTGAGCCGCCGTCGCTGATCTCGGCTGTTCCGGTTTTTGCACATACGTCAAGCTCGACGGGGAAGCTGACTTTTCCGTAATAGTTGGCTACGGTGTAATCCATCATTTCGGTGAGCTTTTCAGCTTCGGAGCTGCTCATCATGGAGCTGCCCTTTGAGGAGCTTCTGTCCGGCATCCATGCTCCGAAGGCTGCGGACATATTCTTTATGAGGAACGGCTTCATCGGGGAGCCGCCGTTTGCGATGGCTGCGGAACGCATAGCCATATTGATGGGAGTTTCCAGCACCTGATACTGACCCACGCCTGACCATGCCAGCTCGTTTTCGTCTGCCTTTGAAACATCGTAAACGCTTTTTCCCGTGGTGATGCCGTCAAATTCAAAGCTGCTGTTAAAGCCCATTTTTGTCGCCTGATCCGTCATTTTACTTTTTCCGAGATCCACTGCAAGATGCGCAAAATAACCATTGCAGGAGGTCATGAGAGCTTCCTTCATTTCAATGTGTCCGCTGATTTCATAGCAGTTGATTATCTTTCCGCCGATCTCTGTAGAGCCTTCGCAGTCATATTCACGATGCTCGGCATTGTCGATGTATTCAAGTGCCGCCGCTGCGGTCACAAGCTTGAAGGTCGAGCCGGGGGGATAGGCGGAGGAGATAGCCCTGTTGAGATACGCTCCCTCATATGCAGGATTGGTGTTGATATCCTCCGGCTTGTCATATGGATCGTAGGTCGGTGTGCTTGCAAGACACAGCAGCTCGCCTGTTTTGTAGTTGTATACCACTACCGCGCCCTTGCTGCCGCCGAGAGCTTCATAGGCAGCCTTCTGCATTTTGCTGTCGATGGTCAGCTGTATATCCTGACCGCTTTTTATCTCATCCGGCAGCCCCAGACCGAATATGAAATTGTAGCCTGAAAGCTCCGGACGGTAGACCGTCTGGATCGCTGTGGAATTGTTGACGCTGTTGTCCCCGATGACCGGCAGACAAGCGCAGCGTATGCTCTGATCCTCGTTGTAGATACGCTTTCCGTCACGGCTTTCCGCCAGCACAACTCCGTTGCGGTCGGTGATAGTGCCGGCTTTGTCCAGACCGTCGCTGTCGGAAAGATGTCCGTTTGTAGGCATGGATGCCCACTGTGATGAATGAATTGTAAGATTTATAACAAAGTACGCTATACCTGCAAAAAATGCCAGTGTCAGTAGCAGAAGAGGTATAGCCCTTGCCCTTGTTTTTTTCAAGCCTTTCACCCCTTTCAAGGTTCAGCCGTCTGTATCTGTTCAGCTGACGGCGCTGATAAGTACCTCATCCTCTTCCTCCTCCTCTTCGGCAGGCGCAGGAGAGGGTCTGTTGTTTTTCATTTTCTTTATCTTTTTGATCTTTTTATGCCTGTGAACATAGGTTCTTTCGTCTGCCGCCTTGATAAACGCCAGAAGTCCCCAGCAGGCAGCCATACTTGTACCGCCGTAGCTGACAAAGGGCAGGGTAACGCCCGTCAGAGGCAGGATATCGGTAACGCCGAAGATATTCAGCGCTGCCTGGAATACTAAAAGCCCCGCTGCGGAACAGGCTGCGATAGAATAAAAGGTAGAGCGGCTGCGTGTAGTAACGCCTCTTGCGTAGAGCATAAAGCCGCCGATAACGATAGTTGTGATAAGCGCAATGATAAGACCGATTTCCTCGATCATCATGCAGAATACCAGATCATTTTCCGATGCAAACAGATATTGCAGCCAGCCCTTTGAAAGACCTACGCCGAAAAGACCGCCGCTTGCGGAATAAATCAGCGAATTGACCTGCTGATAGCCTGATGAATCGGCATATTCCCATACATGACCCCATGCGGCAAAGCGTTCTGCGATATAGGGCTTGACTGAAAGCATGAT
The DNA here is from genome assembly GCA_900319255.1 of uncultured Eubacteriales bacterium. Taxonomy (GTDB): domain Bacteria; phylum Bacillota; class Clostridia; order Oscillospirales; family Acutalibacteraceae; genus UBA1213. The sequence goes on along the minus strand of ONNU01000149.1, from coordinate 1,756 downwards.
GATAACTCCCAGACCTGCGGCGGTTATCGCAAGGATAACGGTCTTGATATCCCCGGAGCGCATGAATGAGATAATGAGGAATGTCACAAAGAAGATAACAGCCGTTCCGAAATCGCTCATCAGTACAAGCAGTCCTACGCTTATTGCGGAAACGATGATAAATTCAGTAAGGCTTTTCTTTGTCTGCAAAACATCGAGGGTAGAAGCGCCCACGAAGATATAGGCGATCTTTGCAAATTCCGAGGGCTGCACTGAGATAGGCCCGATAACGATCCAGTTCTTTGCGCCGTTGAGGGCAGTTCCCAGAACCAGAGTTGATGCCAGCAGCAGCAGCGCGCCTATGGAAATAAAGATCCTGTATTTCATAACTCTGTCGGGTATCTCGATAAACCATATCATAAAGGAATAGATTATCATTCCCAGCACGATGGCTGCAAGCTGTACATAAGCCTGCCTTGTATCGGTATTGTGCGTTGCGGCAAGCATCAGACCTGTGCCTGAAAGCAGCAGCGCAAGCCCCTCAAGCTCAAAGTCATGCCGTTTGAATACAGCTCTTGAAACGATATAGAATGCGATCATTGCGCCGATAAAGCCCAGAGCGGGGATAACGGCAAATGAGCTTTGCATATTGATAACAGCCTGAGTCAGCATCAGCAGCATATAAACTGATATCATTATGATGATGACAGGGGCGGGGACTCTTTTGCGTTCTTTTTTGCCGCCGCTCTGATCTGCGGGCTTGGCGCTTCTTCTCAGCACAAGCCTTGTATTGCCGAGAACGATATAATCTCCCACACCCACCGGGCATCTTCCCACAACAGCCTCGTTGTTGACAGTGACTCCGGCTTTTGACCCGGTATCCGTAATAAACCAGCCGTCATTTCTTCTGAGAAGGACAGCGTGATCTCTTGAAACTGTCGGGTCGTTGATACAGATATCGGAGCTTTTGCTTCTGCCGATGGAGTTTTCCCAGTAAAGCACAGGATATGTGAGCTTCAGCTCATCATCCTCAAGCACGATAAGAGCGTGCTCCTGCCGTCTTGAGCCTTTCAGGGAAACAAAGCACATAATAACGATCACAGCAGCGATCGCCGGTTCCACCAGACGAATAATAAATGATAGCATTTCGCCAAAGCTTCCCATTTTTCGACCTCCCTTTTCCTTACAAATCAGCTGACCGCAATTTCTCTGCTTTCCCGTGATCCGGATATGCAGCAGGCATCAGCCCTTCATCCGCGATCAGCCGTCTTACAAAATATATAATAGCATTTTTCAACCGGAATTTCCATATCAATAATGAAATTATAGGTTACAGGATAGAAGAAAATAGACCGGGGATCAGGAGTCATAAACCTGGCGGTTGGCAAAATCTACAATGAAGTGAAGCGAGGATCGGTTGATTTAAGTGTTATTCACAAATGCCGCGACCTGTCACTATATAAGCTCCGGTGTGCAGGGTTGGTAAAAAAATGAAATGTTTCGGAATTTTACAATTTTTCTTTATGTTTTGATTTCTTCTGAGCGCGGGTTTCTTCCGGGGCAGCGGCTTTGCCGCTGCGGACAAAAGCAGAAACACTGATGAAGTATGACTCAGGGCAATAAAGTGGAACAGCGGATTCGGTATTTTTTCTTTATGCCCTGGCTTCTATTTACCGCTGACTTCTTCCATGGCAGCGGCAAAGCCGCTGCGGACAAAAGAGGAGAACCACAAGAGGTGGGCTGCGCCCCCCTCTTAAGGTTCTCCCCTTTTGAAATC
>ONNU01000401.1 GCA_900319255.1 uncultured Eubacteriales bacterium | reverse complement strand
ATAATCGTATGATTATTAAGGATATACAACATATAGCATTTTGTATAACGACATAACACTATATATTGTGGTTTACTTCTCCAAACTTTTCATTGTCGGGAAAAGCAGCACGTCTCTGATTGCGGGGGAATCGGTCAGAAGCATGCACATTCTGTCTATTCCGAAGCCGATGCCTCCTGTGGGCGGCATTCCTATCTCAAGCGCGTTCAGGAAGTCTTCGTCTGTGCGGTTCGCTTCTTCGTCTCCCTGCGCAAGAAGCTCCTCCTGCGCCTTGAATCGCTCCCTCTGGTCGATGGGATCGTTCAGCTCGCTGTATGCGTTCGCCATCTCCCAGCCGTTCATGAAGAACTCGAATCTCTCTACATATTCCGGATCTCCCGGCTTCTTCTTCGTCAGCGGAGAAATCTCTATCGGATGATCCATCAGGAATGTGGGCTGTATCAAATGCTCCTCTACATACGCTTCAAAGAACAGATTCAGTATATCGCCCTTCTTATGATGCGGCTCATATTCTATTCCCTTCTCATCAGCAGCCTTGCGCGCTGCTTCCAGATCCTTGATCTCTGTAAAATCTACCCCTGCGTACTTCTTTACAGCGTCAACCATCGTGATCCTCTCAAACGGCTTGCCAAGATCTATCTCTATGCCATTGTAGGTGATCTGTGTTGTACCCAGTACCTCCTGCGCAACGTATCTATAAAGATTCTCGGTCAGCTCCATCATGCCGTTGTAATCTGTGTATGCCTGATAAAGCTCCATCAGCGTGAATTCGGGATTGTGCCTGGTGTCCAGTCCTTCGTTTCTGAACACCCTGCCTATCTCATATACTCTCTCAAGTCCGCCTACTATCAGCCTCTTGAGATACAGCTCAAGGGATATCCTCAGCTTCAGATCTTCATCCAATGCATTGAAATGTGTCTCAAACGGTCTTGCCGCTGCGCCGCCTGCATTGGATACCAGCATGGGTGTCTCTACCTCCATGAAGCCCTGGCTGTCAAGATATCTGCGGATCGCGCTTATTATCTTGCTCCTTTTGATGAAGGTGTCCTTTACATCAGCGTTCATGATAAGGTCTATATATCTCTGACGATAACGCGCGTCTGTATCGGTAAGCCCGTGATACTTTTCCGGCAGCGGGAGAAGTGACTTTGAAAGCAGCTTTACCTGCTGCGCATGAACACTTACCTCGCCTGTCTGGGTCTTGAAAACAAAGCCCTTTATCTCTACGATATCGCCTACATCCCAGCGCTTGAGAAGCGCGTATTCCTCTTCGCCGAGATCATCTCTCTTTGCAAAGATCTGCAGCTTTCCGCTTTTATCGTGAAGATCAAGAAAAGCTACCTTGCCCTTTACACGCTTGGACATGATACGGCCTGCAATGCAAACCGTCTTGTTCTCGTATTCCTCAAAGCCCTCTGCGATCTGAGCGCACATTGCATCACGGTCAGAAACGGTTATTTCAAAGGGATCTCTTCCGATGCTCTTTAGTATTTCAAGCTTATCATAACGAGCCTTTACCGGATCGCTTGATATCTGTATCTGATTAATATCAGCCATTTTCCATTTTCCTTTCTCGTATTATTCCGGATCTTCTGTCAGACCGATATCATATTCAGTCCGATGACCGGATCACATTGATATTTCAAGAATGACAAACTCAGCCTCTCCGCCGGGAGTTTCAACCTTTACTACCTCGCCGACAGATTTGTCAAGCAGCGCTTTTCCCACAGGTGATTCGTCAGAGATCTTATTATTGAAGGGATCAGCCTCACTTGAGCCGACTATCTGATATACCTGCTCCTCGTCCATCTCTCTGTCATGGACCTTTACTGTTGAACCGATGTGTACCTTATCAAGGCTCATTTCGCTTTCGTCGATGACCTCAACATTTCTGAGTACGGTCTCCAGCTCCTTGATCCTTGCTTCAAGCTTCGCCTGGTCGTTTTTTGCTTCATCATATTCGCTGTTCTCCGAAAGGTCGCCCTGCGCTCTTGCAGACTGGAGGTTTTCAGCGATCTCTTTTCTTTTTACCGTTTTAAGCTCGTTAAGCTCTGCTTCATATCTTTTTTTACCCTCAGAGGTAAGCTTGATCTTTGTTATTTTATCAGCCATAATAAATACCGCCTTTACATATATTTATAGGATAAACTCCGATAAATACTATTATATTAATTATCCGAATTTATGTCAAGCATATTTGATATCAATTAATAATAACTTGCACCTGAAAGCAAATAAATTTACATCTGAATGTAATATTTTTCCTGCTCCTGCATATAATATACCATGACAGCGCAACGCAGGTGTTATTATCGCCGGCTTTATTCATTCCGATCAGAAGAATCATTGTCTGTATCCCGAATCCGTGGAACTGACATTTCCGCTGCGTGTGGAAAGAGAATCCGATGTTCTGCTTTCATGTCCTGAATCATACTTCATTAGTATTTCTGCTTTTGTAATCCCCTGTAGAAAGCCAGGCTTCATCGGCTAAGAGCTGGTATTTTTTTATTTGAGGGTGTTTAAAGCTCATCTGAAGCTGCACCTTTTTGGTGAATATGATAAACCAGGTTAATGTATAGAGCCACTTATGAATACAGTAGTTTTTATAGTTTTGCTGTTGAGTTTCACAGATTCAGTGTGTGAATAAGTTTTTCTCTGCCGGCATGAACGATAAGCACAGCCCACCATCATTAGCAAAACGATAGAAATTTGTATAATGAATATATATTTTTGTCTGAATAGTACAAAAATATTTTTTTACTTGACAACACTGCCTCATAGTGCTATAATAATGAAGCACTTGAAAAAAGCGAATATCGCGGAGTGGAGCAGTTTGGTAGCTCGTTGGGCTCATAACCCAAAGGCCGTAGGTTCAAATCCTACCTCCGCAACCACACTTTTTATTCTTTAAAGGCAAAAAACGCAAGTTTTTTGCCTTTAAGTAATATCATAGAAAGTCTGTGATATTACTTAAAGGCAATCCCCCTGGGTGGACAGAGGGAAAACCTTTGTTTTTATCTTGAAAACTCTTTATAAAAGTCATCAGTGAGTGTTATAGTCGTACTTTACGACTTGTATAGATCCTTGGCAACTCCACTACCGTCGGAAATGTTCTCGCGTGTGATGCAAGACTGTCACT
>ONNU01000052.1 GCA_900319255.1 uncultured Eubacteriales bacterium | reverse complement strand
TTACAATCGGTACCTATGACGGCGCTAATATCGAGATCGCAGAGTGCGCAGGCGAAGAGAATGAATATATCTTCGGCGCAAGAGTTGAAGAGATCGAGGAGCTTAAGAAGGGCGGCTACGATCCCAAGAAGCTTTATGAAGATAACGCAGAGATGAAGAAGGTTATCGATACACTTATCGACGGTCGCTTCTCAGACGGCGGAAAGAAGGGCGAAGGCTCATTCGAGGAGCTTCATAAGTCACTTCTTGAAGGCGCTACATGGCATCCGGCAGATCATTACTTCATCCTCAGAGATCTTCCCGATTATATCGAGACAAAGATCAAGGCTAACAATGATTATAAGGATAAGAGAGCATTCGGCTATAAGTGCCTGATGAATACTGCTAACTGCGGTAAGTTCTCATCTGACCGTACAATCCTTGAGTATGCTAATGAGCTCTGGAAGGTAAAGTCCAAGTAATAAGCATAATCTGACGAAGAAAAGAGCGGTATGTCCCCTCCATGGAGACATACCGCTTTTTTAAAGGTGTGATAAAATGACAGATATTGAATTCTTGAAAGACCAGGGCTTTCAGATTCTTCCTGGCGACCGCTATGTGACAGAAGTTGGCGATCTTAGTGTTTTCCTTGAAGATATAGAGGGCAGAATGAACTTCCGCTGCTGCTGCGGTTCGCCAAAGGTGGATTTTGAAAAGGAAATATCAGAATATGTAACCGTTGCTGCCGATGCCGACCCGCGTCTTGAGGGTTCTTTCAAGGATCGGTGGCTTGTTATCGAGATCGTGTGCGAGGATCCTGATGAGGAAAAGGAATGTGTGAAAAAAGCCCTTGAAATAGTAGGAACTGTCCGTGAAAAATTTGATATGATACCGGCTTGCGCGGTTTGTAAAAGACTTTCTCCGGTGGAAATATTCGTCGGGCAGGAGGGCGCAGTTATGCTCTGCGGTATCTGTAAGGATCAGGGCAAGCTTCTGGAAAAGCATGAAAAAATGATCCGGGAATACCATGAAAAGGCTGTAAAAAGCGTAAAGGCTGGCATTGAATGGGGTCCGATGAAGGTGCTGATAAAGGTCGGCTTCAAATTAGGACTGATCTGCGGGATATTAATGGTGCTGATGTATCTGGCAGGACTTGCAATACCCATATTGGGTCTGCTTCCATGGGTGCCGGGCGCTATCGGAGGATATAACGCTATGCGCTCAGCTGTCAAGGTGGATTATATGCCCCTGCTTGTACGGTTTACGGCGGTTTCAATATCATTTTTGCTGACGATAATATTGGTCGCATTTGCAGCGCTCAATATTGGATTGATGGTACTGTATGGTCAGTTCTTTTATCCGCATAATCTTAATACGCAGGTCCTTATCCTGGGCGGTACGGTAGGCGTTGCCGGATATCTGATTGCAGCGGCTATCGGATTCTTCATGAATCCTGACCTTTGATATGGATAAACAGGAAAGATAACAGAGGGAAAGAATAATGGAAATAGTAAAATATTCAATAAAAAAGCATCCGTATTTCAGCGCGTTTTATCTCTGGCTGTATCTCTTTTGTACCTTCGGATGGTTCACTGTGGAAAGGGTGCATCCGCTCAATATAGTTTCATCTGTGGTGCTTATCGGTGTGCTGATACCGATGAATGAGCTTTTTCTCAGGAAAAGAAATATCAGACATGAAAAGAAAGCTGCTCTGAAAAAATATCTGCCGGTCGCTGCGCTGGCGCTTTACAGCGCGCTGACCCTTATTACATATTGCTTTGTACCGAAAAATAAGCTTGGCTGGGGGAGAAACGCCGCCGTAATAATTATTTCAGGCTTCATATTCTTTGCGGCAATGTTTCTGTATTATCGAAAAAAGAAAATAACCTCATTTGATAAGGTGTATATTCTTGTGATACTGGCAGGCTTTTTCTTTCATTTCTTCTTTAATGTATATTCAGAGTTTGAAATACAGGTGGATCTGCATTTTTACAGCACAGACGCTTTCCCGGAGGGGCATCTGGGATATATGAAATATCTTTATAATAATTTCATTCCCGTACAGACTGACCCCCGGCAATACTGGCAGTTCTATCATCCGCCGCTTCATCATTATCTGGAGGCTTTCCTTCTCAGGGCGGAAACTGCGCTGGGAACAGATATCGAGGTCGCTGTATATAATATCAAATATCTGCCATTGCTGTATTTCATGCTGATGACAATAACGCTGAGAAAGCTTGCGCAGATTCTGAATATCAAGGGTAAGCCCCTTATCTTTGTAATGGCGATTATCGTATTTTCACCCGGACTGCTTTTTATCAGCAATTATGCAAATAATGATATGCTTTCCGTATTCCTGATGATCGAAAGCATTTATCTTGCAGTGCTGTGGTATAAGGACAGACGCGCGGGAAAGATCCTGCTGACAGCAGGATGCTTCGGCGCGGCAATGTTCGCAAAGCTTTCCTCATGGATGGCAGCTGTGCCTATAGCGGTGATCTTCATAGCTGCGCTGATAGAAAAGCTCAGGGAAAAGGAATATAAAACCTTCGGCAGATATGTGGGACAGATGTTTGCTTTTCTTGGAATTGCGGTTCCGCTGACGCTGTACTGGTCGCTGAGGAATTATCTGCGCTTCGGAGTGCCGATAGGCTATATCCCGGAGTCCAGAAGCAACTTCCAGAGTATAAGCGAGCCGGTATGGAAAAGGCTTGTTGATTTCAGCCCCTTTCAGCTTGCAATACCCTATCAGAGCCATCTGAGAAGGGGAGGAACCTATGTAGAATATAACCCGCTGATCTCTCTTCTGAAAACATCATCGGCTGACATATATATCGAAAAGAATCTGGGTTCGCCCTTTGATATGCTGAATCTTATAACATTGTGGATAACGTGCCTGCTTGCATTTGCGGCTTTTATCTTTATGATAAGAATTCTTGTGAAAAAGGGAACGATGCCTGTGACTGCAAAGGTGGCTATACTTTTGTTCTACGGTGTGGTTTTAGTGTCCTATTATATTTTCTGCATTAAATATCCTATGACCTGTACAGAGGATATCAGATATGCTTCTCAGCTAATAATGATAGGAGCGTTCAGTGTGGGAATAATGCTTACCGGGCTGTCCGGAAAGACGGGGAAAAAGCCCGCCGCGCTGCGTAAATTTACAGAGTATCTGAGTATTGCGTTCTGTGTGATGTCGGTACTGAGCTTTACGACGTATGGACTGTGGACAACGCTGTATTATAATCTGAAATTCTGAGCAAAAGCAAAAGCAAAAGTTTCGCCAGCCTTTTCAAAGGCTGCGGGTTCCAAGGGCAGCGCCCTTGGTCGCACGCCGCAGCGTGCGAAACACCCCAAAACCGCCGCAGGCGGTCAAAGAAAAAGCAGGCAGCGGCGTCAGCTCGCTGCCGGAAAAGACCGAAGAAACTCCTCTAAAAAAATCCTACGCACCCCTAATCCCATCACAACAGGCAGCGGCGTCAGCCTCGCTGCCGGAAAAGACCGAAGAAACACCCCCAAATAAAAACCCTACGCACCCCTAATCCCATCACAACAGACAGCGGGAGCCAACCTCCTTGCCGGAAAAGACTGAAAGAAGTGCCCCACTGCGAATGTCCTAAGCACTACCCATTCCCTTTCCGGGCAAAAACCGTAATACTCCCTCCGTCACGGCGTGCCGCCGTGCCACCTCCCTCGGGGAGGGAGGCGGAAGAAAAGAATAAAGAATAATGAATACCCAGAAAAAAGCCGGTGAATCCAACAATTTATCGGCTCTTTCTTTATTCTTTTCTGAATTATTAAAGCTGGTTATTAGCTTCAGTGTAGGGAAGAATAGCGATCTCCAGATTTCCGTTCTTTGTGCGAAGCTCGTCAATGAAGCTTTTTTCTTCGGAAGCATCCTTCATCTGGATTTTGAAGGATAAGCGGAACATGGAACCCATGCCGGTGGTCTTTACGCCTGCATTTTCATAGCTTATGAGATAATGCTTGAATATCTCATCAAAGGCTCCGGAATATTCAAGGGATTCCGGTATGGTTATTCTGAGAAGCCTTTCCTGTGACATTTTCTTGTGCTCGAAGATGGGAAGAAGTGAAAGCAGGAGATATACTATGGAAAGCGCAAGGAGAATAATGACGCCGTATGCTACAAAGCCCATTCCGAAGGCTATGCCTGAGCCCATCGCTACAAGTATTGCCGCGATCTCGTCAACACTGCCGGGAGCGCTTCTGAAGCGTATCAGACTGAATGCTCCGCCCACTGCGACACCTGCGCCGATGCTGCCTTTTACAAAGGTTATTACCGATGCTACGATAAAGGGTACTATCGCTACAACCAGAAAGAAACGCTTTTTTGAGCGGATCCTGAAGGACATTATCCATGCAAAAACAAGCCCCGACAGGATCGCTGCGCCTGCCATGATAAAAAATTCCGAAACTGTAACCGGTGTAGAAAATATAGAATCAAACATATTTATAGTTCCTTTCTTACGAAATGACCGTCCCGAAAAGGGCGGCTTTCTTTATTTTTTCTCAGGATATCAGCATCTGCTCCGGAGCTGCTGCCGGTAAGCCTCGCCGTATTTTGAGAAGCTGTTTTTGTAGATATGTCCTTTTGTCAGTATCGCTGAAAGCCATAGCGGAACTGCCTGCTGTACCTTGACCTCGAGGATGGTGCAGCCCTCTCCGAGAAGCGGTATGCCGTCCATGGAGGTCTTGAGGTCAAGAGAATCATATCGGTATCTGGGGTTGTGATCTATGGTCAGCCTCAGATCTCCGTCCGGCTGGAAATACGCTATCCTGTCGTATATCACCAGACAAGCCGGAACAAGGGTCTGGTAATAATCCCGGAAGGTGGTTATCTCCCTGTTTATCTGACCGCCGGCGCAGATATCGCCTTCACAGTCGAAGAACTTCTTGACCAGCGGTATTGTGCTTGAAACGCGCCTTTTGTAGACGATGCCGTAAGCCTTTCTTTTCAGCTCAAGAAAAACCGGAGAGCTGTCTGTTGCCAGCCCGTAGGAGCGAAGCCTTATCTTTTCCTTGAAGGGCGGCTTTTCCAGCGATGTCCTTATCAATCTGTAATCGGGGGTATCGTAATAAAGGGAGGCTATGGAGGTAAGCCCGAACTGATCTATTTTCATATGATCCAGAACGCTTTCCTTGAAATACTGCGTCTGCTCAGGTGTGAGTATGTATTTCATTTCGTACCTTTTCATTACGACTACCGGATTATTTACAACTGCCATGATCTCACCTCCTGATATTAAAGATTTATCGTAATAATGAAATCTCCGTCTGTTACCTTTGCACTGGCTCTGCCGTTGTGGGCGATTATCGTCTGCTTTACATATGAAAGCCCGAGACCGGCGGTGTTTTTGCCCTCTGCATTTTTCAGGGTGGTAAAGCGGTCGAATACCTGATCTGC
>ONNU01000057.1 GCA_900319255.1 uncultured Eubacteriales bacterium | reverse complement strand
TAATGGCAGGGGCAGAAGGACTTGAACCCTCGGCACGCGGTTTTGGAGACCGCTGCTCTACCAACTGAGCTATACCCCTATATATTTACTTTTTAACGCAGGTATAATAATACCATAAAAACACCCGTTTGTCAATAGCTAATATCATATTTATTTTTTCCGGCGGCAGTTATGTGGGCGTAAAATAATAGTTGGCAAAAAAACTATCGCATACCGACAAAAAATGCAGCCAATAGAACAATCTTACAATCGCGAGAGAAAAGGCTTGCATGGTCATAACTTACAACGCGAACATGACACCGGCGGCACGCCGGCTGGATGTTGTTCTTTACTTTTAGGGTGCGAGGTTATATAATAAATATATATTTTATAACCAAATTCGGAGGTGCTTTGTTTTGAAAGATTTTCTGGAACTTGCTCATGAAAGGTTCTCTGCCCGTAAATTCGACGGCAGGGATATCCCGCAGGAGGATATCGAAAAAATAATTGATGCCGGTGTGTGCGCTCCTACGGCTGTTAATAATCAGCCTGTTAAGATCTGGGTGTTCAGATCGGAGGAGGCGCGCGAAAAGCTTCTCTCCTGTACCAAAATGCAGTTTATCGCTCCGGCTAAGGTCATTTTTATGATCGGCGCCAAGCATGAAAATGCATGGGTCAGACCTTTCGATGAAAAGAATTTCGCTGAGATCGACGCTTCTATCGTTACAACACAGATGATGCTTGAAATACATGATCTCGGCTACGGCTCTACCTGGATCGGTCATTTCGATGTACATAAGGTACATGAGCTTTTCCCGCAGACTCAGGGCTTTGAGCTTGTGGCTCTGCTTCCGGTCAGCGGTATGACAGCAGACTGTGAGCCTTCCCCGAGACATTCTCAGTTCAAAAGCAGAGAAGAGCTTATTGAAGAGCTTTGATCCCTTTATTCAACGGAGGTGAACCCTGTGCCGAAAATTCTTATTGCAGATGATGAACCGGATATCGTTGAGCTTATAAAACGCTACGCTCTGCGGGAGGGCTTCGAGGTCAAGGCTGTGGGCGACGGTCAGAAGGCTGTGGAACTTTGCCGGAAAGAGGACTTCGATATTATTATCATGGATGTCATGATGCCCGATACCGACGGCTTTACCGCAAGCAAAAAGATCCGTGAATCAAAGGATATCCCTATCCTTATGCTTTCAGCCCGCGGGTCGGAATATGATAAGCTTTTCGGCTTTGACGCCGGAGTTGATGATTATGTCACAAAGCCCTTCTCTCCCAAGGAGCTTATGGCAAGGATAAAGGTCATTCTCAGACGCCATACTTCTTCTGCGCCTAAAAATGAAGAAAAGCTTTCCTGCGGCGGAGTTACTCTCGACACCCTGGGACATGAGCTTTATGTTGACGGCGAGAAAACCGAGCTTACCGCCAAGGAATACGGTATATTGCTGTTTCTGATGACCAACAAGGGGATCGTGCTGTCCCGTGACAAGATACTCAGCGAGGTCTGGGGCTATGATTATTTCGGCGATGACCGAACGGTAGACTGGCAGATCAAGCTCCTCAGGGGAAAGCTCGGCAAATACAGGGATATCATCCATACCATAAGAGGGGCGGGATATAAGCTTGAAGACCCGGATTAGATCATTCAGAATGAGGCTCTGGCTCTATTTCATCCTCTTCACTGCGGTGATCTTTACCGTGCTGTGGCTTTTGCAGACGGTTTTTATCCAGAGCTTCTATAATAATATGCTCATCGACAATACCCGCTCTGCCGCTCAGAAAATAGCTCAGAAGGGCTACAGCAGCGATCTGGGCGAGGTACTTGATGAAATGTCGCTGAACAATTCCATCCTCATCTATATTACCGATACAAAGGGAAATATCCTCTTTTCCTCCGACCAGTTCAAGGGCGCCGGAAAAAAACACGGCATTTTTATAGACAGACAGATCTCCGGCAGCGAAGAGCTGTCCTTTCCCCATGAAGAAAAGCATCCTGATGCCGGCAGATTCAGAGGCGAATACCGGAGCCTGCCTGATGATTACAATGACTTTCTGACAGAGCTTGAAGCCTCGGATTCGGGGGTCTATGAAAACACCAGAGACGGTCTGTTTATTTACGGCACTTATATTATGTCGGAGGATAGTGAAAAATATGTTCTCTATGTCAGCACTACCCTTGATGCGGTAGGACCTGCTGTGGATATAATCAGGATCCAGCTTATATGGGGAACGGTCATATCTATTATCATAGGCTTTGCTCTTGCCTGGTTTATTGCAAAGAAATTTTCAAAGCCTGTCGCCGGGCTGACCCACAAGGCTGAAAGCATCGGCTCCGATAATTTCCCGAAGGATATGCGCCGGGGCTTTTGCAAGGAGCTTGACGAGCTGAGCGATGTGCTTGATGAGACCGATGAAAAGCTGAAAAAGTCCCGTGATTTCCAGCGGGAGCTTTTGGCGAATGTTTCCCATGATCTGCGCACTCCCCTGACCATGATAAAAGGCTATGCCGAAATGGTTCGTGATATCTCCCGTGAGGACGAGGAGCAGTGCCGCGAGGATCTGGGAGTTATCATAAGAGAAGCCGACAGACTTTCCGCTATGGTCAACGAGATACTGGAATACTCAGAAATGCAGAGCGCAGAATACAAGCCTGAATCAGAACCGGTAGATCTCAGCGCCGCCGCTGAAAGAGTCTGCGCAAGCTTTGAAAGCCTGTACAGCCGTGAGGGCGGCAGGATCGAAAAGGATATCGAAAAGGGTATCATTGTCCGGGGAAATTCCGGTAAGCTGGAGCGCGCAATTTACAATCTCCTTGACAATGCAGTAAGGCATAACGGCGAAAGCAAGCTTATCAACGTAAGCCTGAGCGCTGAAAACAATAAGGCGAAGCTTTGCATAACCGATCACGGAGACGGCATACCGCCGGAAGAGCTTGAAAACATCTGGGACAGGTATTACACCTATCGCCAGCGTGAAAAGAAAGGCGTATCCGGCTTAGGGCTTGCAATAGTACAGCAGACAGCAAGATCTCACGGAGGGAGCTGCTATGCTGAAAGCACCATCGGCAAGGGCAGCAGCTTTATCATATTGCTGGATACCATATAAAAAAGGTGCATTTTCAGATTGAGCTTTACCCCCCCATAAATAAATACCAAATCTTAAATGATAAAGCCTGAGCCGCTTCAGGGGGATAAGGAAAGGGAATTGCAAAAGGTGGAAACCACAAAAAAAGGGGGACTCCCCCGGTGGTTTCCACCTTTTGACTCACTAACGTAGAAATACTGATGAAGTACATCTCAGGGCATTAAAGCGGAACAGCTGATTCGGGAGTTATTATTTACACCCTGGTTTCTATTTACCGCTGACTTCTTTCAGAGCAGCGGCAAAGCCGCTGCG
>ONNU01000060.1 GCA_900319255.1 uncultured Eubacteriales bacterium | reverse complement strand
TATGGAGTTGGCTTTGGGGATTTTTTGTTTCCCCATCCCATCCAAGTATAATACGCGAGAACGAAAGTAAAGCTTTATTAGACCTGCCCCCCCAATTTTGACACATACATTGACGCCGCCGGTTATTGACAATCAGGGGGAGGATATTGTATACTGAGGATAACGGTTGACAGCAGATGCGGTGTGCAGCTGTAAATATTTTAAAGGAGGTTTTTCCATGAATAAGTATGTTTGTACTGTGTGCGGGTATGTGTACGATCCTTATGAGGGTGATCCCGATAACGGTATCGCTCCGGGTACGGCTTTTGCGGATGTTCCGGATGACTGGACCTGTCCGCTTTGCGGCGTTGATAAGGAAAACTTCTCACCCGAGGAATGATCGGGCACCGGACAGACAGCGGATATCTCTTCGCTGTCTGTCCTTATTCATATACTCACTTTTATATTTATCTCTGACTTCCCGCTTCATGCCGGGGATGTCATTGACATGTGATCGGAGATTTATTATGTGGAACGGAAGAAGATATCATTCCCTGGATTTCTGCCTGAAAGAAAAATTCGGCGAAAAACTGTATAAGCTTTCTCTTGACGGCGGTATGACCTGTCCTAACAGGGATGGCTCGATCTCATCAGGAGGCTGTATTTTCTGCAGCGGAAGCGGTTCGGGGGATTTCGCCGCGCAAAGATGCGAAAATATCGGACAGCAGCTTGCTCAGGCTAAGGCTCTTGTGGCTGAAAAATATCAGGGCAGCCGGTTTATCGCCTATTTTCAGTCCTTTACAAATACATATGCGCCGGTACAATACCTCCGGGAGCTGTTTTTGCCTGTTATATGCAGGGAGGATATCGCAGCGCTGGATATCGCTACAAGACCGGACTGCCTTGAGGATGATAAGCTGAGCCTTATCGCTGAGCTTGCAAAGATCAAGCCCGTGTGGGTGGAGCTTGGACTGCAAAGCAGCAGCGACCGCACAGCTGAGCTTATCAACAGAGGCTACCCCTCATCCGTCTATCCTCCCGTCGTCAGCAGACTGCACAAAGCCGGCGCAGAGGTCATTACCCATATGATAATAGGTCTGCCCGGAGAAAGCAAAGAGGATATGCTGCGGACTGCCCGCTTTATCGCAAATGCAGGCTCGGACGGGATAAAGCTGCAGCTTCTTCATATTCTGCGGGGAACGGAATTGTTCAATATGTATCAACGGGGACAGGCAGCTGCACTTTCCGAAGAGGAATATATATCTGTGCTCTGCGATATCATAGCCGTGCTTCCCGAAGAAATGGTCATACACCGGCTCACAGGGGACGGAGATAAAAAGATCCTTGCAGCGCCCTTGTGGAGCTGTAATAAAAGACGGGTGCTGAACCTTATCAATCATGAGCTGAAAAAAAGAAATATCATTCAGGGGTGTGATTTGTGAATAATGCTGTAAACTAATTAACAATTTCTGTAAAAATAGTAATTGAATGGCAATCATGGAAATGGTATAATTGAGCTATGGTAATATTGTCAGCTTCCGTTTTTTCTGAGAAAATGACGGAAGAATATCACAGCGTACCCGGAGGATTCCGGCGGGACGCTTTAGCAGGGAGGCTTTGTTATGCTGAAGGATTTTGAGAAGAAAAAGAAAGAAGATAAGGATGCGCTGGGCGCTCAGATAAAAGAGCTGCAGGCAAAACTGCTGAGTCAGCAGCAGCTTCTGCGGGATGCGGGGCTTCCGGTCATTGTCCTGATCGAAGGCTGGGCAGCTGCCGGAAAGGGCAGTCTTATCAAAGAGCTGATAAGCGAGATCGACCCGAGATTCTATAATGTAGTATCTCCCGTTGTTATTCGTGAATCAGAGGAGCGTTTTCCCTTCCTCAATCAGTATTATAAGGCGATCCCTGAAACCGGAAAGGTCACCTTCCTTGATTCGGGATGGATGGAAAGCGCTGTACAGAAATTCCTCAGACACGAGATCACCAAAAGCGAATACAACCACCGCATACGTCAGGTAAATGAATTTGAACGTCAGCTAAAAAACAGTGGATATCTTATGCTCAAGGTATTCCTGCATATCGACAAGGACGAGCAGTTCGGCAGGCTGCGCGCGCTTGCGGAAGCTCCGGAGACCGAATGGAGAGTTACCCGTGACGATCTGTGGCAGCATAAGGAATATAAGCGGTTCCGCAGCGCTTACGATGAATTCATGGTCAAGACAAATGAGGCTGAACGATGGAATATCCTTGACGGCAGCCGGAAAAAGACAGCTGTGCGTGATACTCTGAGGCTTCTTACAAAAATGATAGATCACGCTGTCGAGGCAGGCAAATTCACAGGCGAACCATATGAAGAAAAGTTCCCGCTGAAAAAGATGCCTCTGCTTTCCGAAGTGGATCTCAGTCCGGCTATTGACGAAGACGAATACAGAAAAGAACTGAAAAAGCTCCAGACAAGACTCAGCGAGCTTCATAATATCATATACCGCAAAAAGATACCGGTCATTCTTTGCTATGAGGGCTGGGATGCTGCCGGAAAGGGCGGTAATATCAGGCGCGTTACATATTCCCTTGACCCGCGGGGCTTTGATGTGCGTCCTACCGCATCTCCGCTGCCCCACGAAAAGAACAGGCATTTCCTCTGGCGCTTCTGGACAAGGCTGCCGAAAACGGGGCATATCTGCATTTTTGACCGTACCTGGTACGGGCGCGTCATGGTAGAAAGGCTTGAGGGCTTCTGCTCCGAAAACGACTGGAAGCGGGCTTATAATGAAATAAATGAATTTGAGCGTATGCTTACCGACTGGGGCGCAGTTGTGCTGAAATTCTGGATACACATAGACCAGAATACCCAGCTTGCGCGTTTCACCGACCGTCAGAACACCCCGGAAAAGCAGTGGAAGATTACTGACGAGGACTGGCGCAACAGAGAAAAATGGCCTCAGTACGAGGTAGCGGTAAATGAAATGCTCCAGAATACCTGCACAAAGAACGCTCCCTGGTATATTATCGAATCCAACGATAAAAAATACGCGCGTATCAAAACGCTGAAGATCATCGTCAAGGCTCTCGAAAAAGCCTGCGATGAGCATTTCAAGCGGATAATGGAGTAGGGAGTAGTGAATAGTGGTTAGTGAGTAGTCTGGCTTACGATAGGGGAGAAAAGGAAAGGGGTTTCCACCTTTTGTCCCACCAAAGCAGAAAGACCGATGAAGCCTGGCTCGGGGCAATAAAGTGGAACAGCGGATTCGGGAGTTATTATTTATACCCTGACTTCTATTGTTTGCTGACTTCTTCCAGGGCAGCGGCAAAGCCGCTGCGGACAAAAGAGGAGAACCACAAGAGGGGGGCTGGCGCCCCCCTCTTAAGGTTCTCCCCTTTTGAAATCCCTTTTTCTTATCTCCCCCCGGGTTCGCT
>ONNU01000097.1 GCA_900319255.1 uncultured Eubacteriales bacterium | reverse complement strand
GATAAGGAAAAGGGATTTCAAAAGGGGAGAACCTTAAGAGGGGGGCGCAGCCCACCTCTTGTGGTTCTCCCCTTTTGTCGCAGCGGCAAAGCCGCTGCCCTGGAAGAAGTCAGCAAACAATAGAAGTCAGGGTATAAAGAATAACTCCCGAATCCGCTGTTCCACTTTATTGCCCTGAGCCATGCTTCATCGGCTAAGAGTTTGTGTTTTTTTGAGGGTGCTTAAAGCTAATCTGAAACTGCAATCTTTTGTTGAATATGATAATTCAGGTTAATGTATAAAACCACTCATGAATACAGTAGTTTTTTTAGCTTTGCCGTTGAGTTTCACAGATTCAGGATATAGAAAAAAATCTGACCTCTCCGGACGCATTGAAGGTGCCGGGAGAGGCCGTTTTTTTCTGTTAAGCCGATTTGTTACGAAAGCTCAAATGCTCCTGTGTAAAGCTGGTAGTATTTGCCTTTCTCCTCGATGAGCTGTTCATGGGTTCCCCGCTCTATTATCCTTCCAAGCTCCAGAACCATGATAACATCTGAATTCTGTACAGTGCTGAGACGGTGGGCTATTACGAATACCGTCCTGCCGTACATCAGTCCGTCCATGCCCTTTTGTACAAGGGCTTCTGTACGGGTATCTATGCTTGAGGTAGCTTCGTCAAGTATCATTACAGGCGGATCGGCAACTGCTGCCCTGGCTATGGAGATAAGCTGACACTGACCCTGGGAAAGCTGTCCCCCGTCGCCGCTTATGACCGTGTTGTAGCCCTCCGGCAGCATGGAAATGAAATCATGGGCATTTGCAAGCTTTGCGGCTGCGATACATTCCTCATCCGTTGCGTCAAGCTTTCCGTAGCGGATATTCTCCATGACCGTTCCCGTGAACAAATGCACATCCTGCAGTACAACCCCCAGGGATCTTCTCAGATCGGTCTTTCTGATCTTATTTATATTGATACCGTCATAGCGTATCTTGCCGTCTGCGATATCGTAGAAGCGGTTGATAAGATTGGTTATTGTGGTCTTTCCGGCTCCCGTAGCGCCTACAAAGGCTACCTTCTGCCCCTTGTCAGCAAACAGCGATACATCATGCAGAACCGTCTTTTCCGGTGTGTAGCCGAAATCCACTTCCTTCATTACGATATTTCCGTTGAGCTTTGTATAGGTCACTGTGCCGTCGCCGTGAGGATGCTTCCATGCCCACATTTCTGTGCGCTCCTCGCTCTCCACAAGGTTATCGTTCCTGTCATACTTTGCGTTTACAAGAGTTACATAGCCCTCGTCCTGCTCGCTTTCCTCGTCCATAAGCTCGAATATCCTTTCGGCTCCCGCAAGCGCCATTACCACCGCGTTTATCTGCTGGGATATCTCACTGAACGGACGGGAAAAGTTCTTCGACAGCTGCAGGAAGGATGCGATAATGCCCGCTGTGATGGGGCTGAGACCGAATATAGACAGCGCGCCTCCTACTATGGCGATAAGCACATACTGTAGATTGCCTAAATTATTCATTATGGGCATGAGGATATTTGCATAGGTATTTGCAGCCTCTGCGCTGCGGCAAAGCTCTTCATTCTTTTTGTCAAATTCCTCTTTTGAAGCCTCCTCGTGACAGAAGACCTTGACTACCTTCTGTCCGTTTATCATCTCCTCGATATATCCGTTGACATTGCCCAGCTGTTTCTGCTGCTTAATGAAATTAACTGCGCTGCCGCCTGCTATCTTTCCGGTAACTACAAGCATTATGCCTACAAAGACCAGAACAAACAGCGTCATATAAATATTCATAGTCACCATCGCAACAAATACGGTGATTATGGTTATGACCGATGAAAACATCTGAGGAAGGCTCATGGACATCATCTGTCTCAGGGTGTCTATGTCATTGGTATAACGGCTCATGATATCGCCGTGGGAATGGGTATCGAAATAGCGTATAGGAAGGGTCTGCATATGCGCAAAAAGCTCATCTCTTATCTTTTTCTGTATACCCTGGGAAATGTCTACCATCATCCTGTTGTACGCAAGACCTGCCAGCGCGCCCGTCAGAAGTATTCCGCCTACCGTCAGTATCATTATAAGCAGACCTGTGAAATCCGGGTTCTGCTGTCCCATCAGAGGGACAATATAATTATCTATAAGTATCTGTATGAACATTGCGCTGAACGCTCCTGCGCCTGCGCTGATGACAATACAGATAAGCACGATAACAAAGCGCAGCTTATAATCCTTGAAATAGCTGAGAAGTCTTTTGATGACCTTTCCCGGATCCTTCAGCTTCATGGGAGGTCTGCCCGGAGGCGTCATTCCTTTTTTCGGCGGCATTTTCTGCTTTGCTTTTTTTGTATCAGTCATCATTTTCACTTCCCTTCTGCTGTGAATAATAGACCTCCTGATAGATCCTGTTGCTCTCCAGAAGCTCCTCATGTGTGCCCACAGCGTTTATCCTGCCCTTGTCCATAATGATTATCTTATCTGCATCCTGGACTGAGGATATTCTCTGGGCGATGATTATTTTCGTTGTATCGGGTATTTCCTCAAGGAAAGCCTTGCGGATAAGCTTATCCGTTTTGGTATCGACTGCGCTGGTGGAGTCGTCAAGAATAAGTATCTTCGGCTTTTTCAGAAGCGCCCTGGCAATGCACAGCCGCTGACGCTGACCGCCGGAAACATTCGTTCCGCCCTGTTCGCTATATGTATCGTATTTGTCAGGCATCCTTTCGATAAAATCATCAGCCTGCGCAAGACGGCATACCCTTTTTATCTCCTCGTCCGTTGCGTCAGCCTTGCCCCAGCGGAGATTTTCCTTTATCGTTCCCGAGAAAAGAACGTTCTTCTGCAGAACCATAGCCACACTGTCACGAATGACCTCAAGGTCGTAATCCCGTACATCCTCGCCGCCTACATATACCGTTCCCTGAGTTGTATCGTAAAGTCTGGGGATAAGCTGTACAAGGCTTGACTTTGACGAGCCTGTGCCGCCGATAACGCCTACCGTTTCGCCGGAATTGATTTTCAGGTCAATGCCGGAAAGGCAGAGCTTGTTCATATCCTTTGCATAGCTGAATGAAACATTATCAAAAACGATGCTGCCGTCCTTAACGCTTTTCAGAGCCTTATCGTTATCCCTGAGATCTATCTCCTCTGTCAGCACCTCCGCAACACGGTCGCCGGATGCCTTTGAAAGAGCCACCATTACCATTATCATGGAAAGGAACATCAGGCTCATCAGAATCTGGAAAACGTAGGTCATCATACTGACAAGCTCGCCGGTGGTCATACTTCCCCCCACGATCTGATGAGAAGCTATCCATGCGATGACCAGAATACAGCCGTAGATACTGAGCTGCATAACAGGCATATTGAAAGCAACGATCTTTTCAGCTTTTGAGAAATCCTTGTATACAAGCCCGGATATCTTCCCGAATTTTTCCACCTCATGATCCTCACGGACAAAGGATTTTACTACCCTGATACCATGAAGATTCTCCTGCACGATATTATTCAGCTTATCATAGGTCTTGAACACCCTGCTGAAAATAGGATGCGCAAATTTTATGACCAGTCCCAGCGCAAGCGCAATAAACGGAATGAATGCCACAAATATAAAGGAAAGCTCCACATTGACATTGAATGACATTATCATTGCAAATATCATCATAAAGGGCGCTCTTACCGCAACACGGATTATCATCTGATAAGCATTCTGGATATTGGTGATATCGGTAGTAAGTCTTGTGATAAGGCTTGAGCTTGAGAATTTGTCGATATTTGAAAAGGAATAATCCTGTATCTTATAAAACAGATCATGCCTGAGATTTTTTGCAAAGCCTGCGCTTGCCTTTGCGGCAAACTTACCGGAAAGCGCGCCGAAAACCAGTGCCGCAAATGCGACTCCCGCCAGTATCAGACCGGTTTTCAAAATATATTCCATATCATTTTTATTAACGCCGTCATCAATAAGCGTTGCCATAAGAAACGGCAGCAGAACCTCCATTACGACCTCAAGGGTCACAAAGAGGGGAGCAAGCAGTGACGGCAGCTTATACTCCCTGATACTTTTTGCCAGTGTCCTAACCATATAGTTTCCTCCTTTTTTCACCTGTCCGCCGGTCAGTCATTTTCGTTTTCAAGATTTTGCTTGACCTTATCGAGAGTAGCGAAGAAATTATCAAGCTCCTCCTGAGAAAGACCTCTTCTCATTCTTTCCTCCTGCATATCCACCATTTTCATGGTTTTGCTGAGATACTCCCACGCCTTATCAGTAAGGGTCAGCTTTTTCAGCCTTGCGTCATGCGCCACGCCTTCTCTTACGATATAGCCCTTTTTCTCCATAAGCCCGAGTATACCCGAAACCGTAGACCGTCTTATCACGAAATCCCTTTCGATATCCCTCTGATAGATATCCCTGTCCTTATTTTCGGCGATATAACCGATGATCCAGCCGTTTTTTCCGGTAATATCATTTTTCAGATCATCCTCAGCATTCGTTCCGCACTCACGCTTGATGATATTATTGACCTTACTCAATTCTATTCCCACATATCTGTCATACATAACAAAACTCCTTTCCCCTGCCCCATTCCGATTGTTCCCTCCCGGACTGTAAGCAAGCTTATTGTTAGCACACTTACATTTTACACCAACCACGCCGAAATGTCAATTATTTAGTTATTAGTTGTTAGTTTATAGTTGAATTTTAAAATTTGGAATTTGGAAAGTGGAAAGTGGAAAGTGGAATTGAATCAGGAATCAGGAGTTAGGAATTTAATAATAAGGATAATTCCACTTTCCCCTTACAATCTAACTATAACACGCGAGAACGAAAGTAAAGCATTGTCAGACCTGCCACCGCGATTTTGACACCGGCGGCACGCCGGCGGCGGCGCTGGCGTTCGTGTAAAATATTTCTGGGAGTTTTC
>ONNU01000061.1 GCA_900319255.1 uncultured Eubacteriales bacterium | reverse complement strand
TTGATGATGGTTTCATCATTTCTTCACAGCCCCTTGTGGTTCTCCTCTTTTGTCCGCAGCGGCTCTGCCGCTGCCCTGTAAGAAGTCAGCAATCCATAGAAGCCGGGGTATAAAGAACAACTCCCGAATCCGCAGTTCTGCTTTATTGCCCTGAGCCATACTTCATTAGTATTTCTGCTTTGTTGAGACAAAAGGTGGAAACCACAAGGGGTGTCCCCCTTGAGTTTTCCCCCTTTTGCAATCCCCTTTCCTTATCCCCTTGGCAAGCCAAACTTTAATGACTAAGAGTTGGTATTGTCCGGAGCTTAACAAAAATCTTTCTGATGCAGTAAATCAGATGGCAGAGAAGGTAAAATTCCAATCAACTCACCATACTGATCCTCCGCGCGTTGGACAGAAAGCAGAAATCCGATAAAACCAACCTGCATAGAACAAACCCAGGAGAAGATACTGAGAATAATTTCATTTTTCCCTTTTACTACCAACTATAACACGCGGAAGCGAAAGTAACGCATTGTCAGACCTGCCCCCGCGATCTTGACACCGGCGGCACGCCGGCGCGTAGGCTGTTGATTTTTTGGATGCGGCTGTGGTATAATTTAGTAAATGATGCGGTATTCAGATGAAGGAGGTATCAGCAATGGGTCTTTTTAAGAAATTGGCAAAGGACGTTTTCAATCAGGTTGTCAGTGACGTAAAAGGTCAGATGTCCTATTATAACGGCAGTAATTCCGGCTCAGATCACAACGCCAGCATTAATAACAACAGTAATTCCAACTACAACTCCGGTTACGGCAGCAATTATTATCAGCAGGGTCAGACCTCTCAGAATGTCAGCTCTCCCTCCGGCTTTTCCTGGGGCGAGGTAATGCCCGATGAGGAAAATCAGTTCAATTATAACGGTCCGTTTACCGAATATTTTGAAAAGATCTTTACTGAGGAATTCCCCGAATATGAGATAAGCTGGAACAAACCGGAAAACAGCCGGTCCTATATCTTTTCCTTTTATCTGTACGGAGATAAAAAGCTTATCGTTGAGATAATGCCCTGCACAAGCAGCGCAAAGGCGCTCAGGGAAAGATGCCGTGATGAGGGTATGCCATATCTGCGCTTCTATTACGACAGGCACGGATGGTGGAATACCAGGGCTTATGTTATTGAACGCACAAAAAAGGCTCTCGGATACTGAGCCGGAGCTGTGGGGTATACATTTGATAAAAACAGAAAGAGAACGCTATGCGCCTGCTGAGGGCACGGCACGGAGCTTTACAGAGCTTCGCAGGCAGCCGCTCCGTGCAAGGTCTTGTCATTCCAGAATTTTTCTGGATTTAATGATTTCTCTTTCTGTTTTTTTAATGTGCAAATCTATTGTTTTCAGGAGTACGCTATGTCAATGCTCGATATGCTGACGGATGAAAAGGTCTGGCAGAAATTTTACAGATACAAGACTTCCCTCGTATGCACAAAATCTGATATTAAAAGACTTGAAAGCTTTATTAATGGCAGGGAATATCTTGCTGTCTGCTCAGCGATAAAAAATAAACAGCCCTTCCCCCTGCCGGAAAAGGCTGTGATAAATAAAAATCATTCAAATAAAAAACGCATCATTTATATGTACCCGGAAAAGGAAACTATTGTCCTGAAGCTGCTTACATATCTTCTCACAAGGAAATTTGACGGGATATTTGCGGGCAATCTCTATTCCTTCCGCCCCTGCAAAACTGCCAAGGATGCTGTCCGCAGGCTGATCAATACGCCCGGGATTCATTCCAAGTACAGCTACAAAGCCGATATAAGCAATTATTTCAACAGCATCAGTATCAACTTGCTGCTGCCCAGACTTAAAAAGGTTCTTTGGGATGAGCCTGAGCTGTATGATTTTCTGAGGGGTCTGTTATGTGTAGGCGAGGTCATTGACAGAGGAAAGGTCATTTCAGAAGAAAAAGGCATTATGGCAGGTACTCCCCTATCTGCATTTTACGCTAATCTATATCTTTCTGAGCTGGATAAATGGTTCGATGAAAGAAATATCATCTATGCGCGCTATTCGGATGATATTATTGTCTTTGCATCAGGTGAAAGTGAGCTTTATGAATATTCTCAGCATATCAAAGAGCAGCTTGCGCAAAATCAGCTTGCTATCAATCCGGACAAGGAATGCTTTGCAAAACCCGGGGACGGCTTTACCTTTCTTGGATTCCGCGCTGAAACAGATAAGGTCGATATCGCTCCGGTCACTCTTTCAAAGCTCAAAGGGAAAATGCGCCGCAAAACAAGGGCGCTTTACCGATGGAGCAGAAAAAACCATATCAGCGGCGAAAAAGCAGCCGCTGCATTTATACGCATTTTCAACCGCAAGCTTCTGGAAAGCCCTGAAAAAAGCGAGCTTAGCTGGAGCTATTGGTTTTTTTCGGTCATCACCACCGACGAAAGCCTGCGGCTGATCGACACCTATTCCCAGGACTGCCTGCGCTTTCTCATAAGCGGAAAACGCACAAAAGCACGTTTTAATGTCCGGTATGCAGATCTGAAAAAGCTGGGCTACCGCAGCCTTGTGCATGAATATTATAATGTTAAAGCAGTGCCCGATAAAGACTGAGTTTCCCCGGTGCGATACCGGAGGAAGCTCGCGGGCTATATTAGGGCATAAAAAAAAGCCGCTCATCTGAGCAGCTTTGCATTGTGTTGGCATCTTCCTATCTTCCCGGGACGTCACCATCCGAGTATTTTCGGCACTATCGAGCTTAACTTCCGTGTTCGGCATGGG
>ONNU01000058.1 GCA_900319255.1 uncultured Eubacteriales bacterium | reverse complement strand
CCTTATCGCAACCCCCCAGGCTCCGATCAAACAGAACAATTATATATATCCACTATAATTACCCAACACTTTAACTAATTTGTCAAGCCGGCGCCGGCGGCAGCGTCGACGCTGCACCCAAAATCGCGGGGGGGCAGGTCTGACAATGCTTTACTTTCGTTCCCGCGTGTTATGCTTGGATGGGATGGGGAAACAAAAAATTCCCAAAGCCAGCTCATTATCAAAGTCCCAGAAATATTTTACACCAACTGTCATAAGCGCCGGCGGCGGTATGTGTCATATTCGCGCCGGCGTGCCGCCGGTGTCATATTCGCGGGGCAGGTATGACAAAGCGTTACTTTCGTTCCCGCGTGTTATAGAATGTGAGTTATCAAAAATAGTCTTTAACATTATCAGCATAATTTCATAGGTTAATTATCCGCTTTGGACAGAGTAACATGAATAGTAATTTGCACTAAAAAAATAATGTTTTATTTATAAATGTATTGACATTCACAGAAATAGTGCTATAATATAATAAATTGTATCATACCAAGAACAATCAGGTTACTATGATAAGGTAGTACACCGCAAAGCTCTGATACCCTGTCCTTCGGGATAGGGTATTATCTTTTAGTACAATAAATTGTATAGCCAGAAAAGACTTTATTGACTTGCATTTTTCACAATGATAGAATGATAATAACAATATTAACTTAAAAGGAGGCAAAATAATGAGATACGGAATAGGTCTCGATATCGGTATTGCATCGGTCGGAAGTGCAGTTGTTCTTTTAAACAGAGATGGTGAACCCATAAAGATACATCGTCTGGCTTCAAGAATATTTGACGCTGCTGAAGTACCGAAAACCGGCGCACCATTGGCACAGCTCAGACGCGAAAAAAGAGGTATGAGAAGAAGATTCAGACGCAAACGCCACAGAAAAGAACGTATCATAAATCTGTTATATCAGGTTTTTAATATTGATAATGAATACATAGATAGTATCTTTTCTCAGAATAACCTTAGTGATATATATCAGATAAGATGTGAGGCTCTTGACAGAGCGTTGACCAAAGAGGAAAGCATACGCCTGTTGATACATTATTCCCAGCGCAGAGGATTCCGCTCTAATCGAAAGGCCGATGCAGGCACTAACGGAAAAAATGAAGAAGGTCTGCTGCTTGGAGCTGTCAGCGATAATACAAAGCTGATGAAAAGCAAAGGTTACAGAACAATAGGCGAAATGCTTTATCGTGACGAGAAATTTAACGAATTCAAGCGTAACAAAGGCGGTAATTATTCAAATACATTTTCAAGAGCAGATATCAGGGATGAGATAGAAATCGTTTTTGATTTACAGAGGGAAATGGGCAATCAGGGCTTTACGAAGGAACTGGAAGATAGATTTATAGAAATACTGTTTTCTCAGCGCAGCTTTGACGAAGGTCCCGGTCCTGGGAAAAACAGCATTTATTCCGGAAACCAGATAGAAAAGATGCTTGGAAAATGTACTTTTGAACCAGATGAATACAGGGCATCTAAAGCATCCTTTACCTTTGAATACTTTAATCTTCTGTCAAAGATAAATGCTTTGAAAATAGTGTCAAATTCCGGAAAGCGGAATCTTACCATTGAAGAAAGACAGATAATAAAAGAACTTGCATTTGCTCAGAAGGAGATAAGCTATTCATCTATACGAAAAGCATTGAAATTGAATGACGGTGAAATGTTTAACATTTCATATATTCTGTCCGATGATAAGAAGCAAAAGAAAACCGAAAAGCCGTTTGAACTAAGAGATTCTGTGGAAAAGAAAACCAAATTCAGTTATCTCAAAGCATATCATATTTTCAAAAAGGCTTACGGGAATGAATACGATAACTGGGATAATCAGAAGCGTGACGTTCTTGCCTATGTTCTGACTGTTTTTAAGACGGACAGGAAAATCAGAGAAAACCTTATCGGATATGGTTTCACAGAGGATGAGATAAGTATTGCCCTTACTATTCCCTCCTTCTCAAAATTCGGAAATCTGTCAGTTAAGGCTATGAGTAAAATGATGCCTTATCTTGAAGAGGGTTTTCTTTATAATGAGGCAGCGGAAAAGGCTGGATATAATTTCAGAGCAGATGACAGCTATGCTGAAATGTATCTTCCGGCAAATCCTGAAAAAGCGCCGGAGCTTGATGATATTACAAATCCTGTAGTACGAAGATCGGTAGCGCAGACTATAAAAGTTGTCAATGCAATAATTCGTGAAATGGGGTGCAGCCCTACATATATTAATATCGAGCTTGCAAGAGAATTATCAAAGAGCCATGATGAAAGGAACAAAATACTGAAAAATAATAATGATAATAAGGCTCTGAACGATAAGCTGATGGATGAACTCCGAAAAGAATTCAAATTCGGCGATCCAAAAGGTCAGGATCTGCTGAAACTGAAACTGTGGAATGAACAGCAGGGACGCTGCATGTATTCCGGCAAGCCAATAGAGCGTTCAAGACTTTTTGAGGATAACTACGCCGAAATAGACCATATTATCCCATACAGTATCAGCTTTGATGACAGCTTTAACAACAAGGTTCTTGTACTGGCAAAGGAAAACCGTGACAAGGGAAACAGAATACCCCTGCAATATCTCAGTGGAAAAGATGCCGGTGATTTTCGTATCAGAGTAGAAACATCTTCTCTTCGGTACAGAAAAAAACAGAATCTTCTTAAAGAAGCACTGACTGAAGATGACACCGAAAAATTCAAGCAGAGAAACCTTGTTGATACACAGTATATTTCAAGATTTATTACAGGCTATATAAAGAAATATCTGAAATTTGAGAGTGACAAAAAAGTCGTTTCTGTTGCCGGAGCTGCAACATCATATATCAGAAAAAGATGGGGCATAAAAAAGATCCGTGAAGACGGTGATACTCACCATGCGGTCGATGCCTGCGTTATTGCCTGTACTACACAAGGAATGATACAGAGAATAGCCAGATATTCAAAATACAAGGAAACAGAATATACAGATGAAAACGGAACAATATTTGATTTAGACAAAAAAACGGGAGAACTGCTCAACCGTTTCCCTATGCCCTACCCCACATTCCACAATGAGCTGAAGATGCTCACCTCAAATGATCCCAAGCGAGTTCTGTCGGAGCTGTCATTGCCGAACTATAACGGAAGCGAAGATCTCAAACCGATTTTTGTTTCCCGAATGACCAACAGAAAGGTTACAGGCGCTGCACATGAAGATACTCTGAGAAAACCTGTAATTGAAAACGGAGAAAGCTGGGTTGTGCAAAAAGTGGCTCTTTCTTCTTTGAAGCTTGATAAAGACGGTGAGATAGCCGGTTATTATATGCCGCAAAGCGACAGACTGCTTTATGAAGCTTTGAAAGCAAGACTGAAAGAATTTGGCGGCAAGGGAGAAAAAGCCTTTGACGAGCCATTCTACAAGCCCAAAAGCGATGGGACACCGGGTCCGCTTGTAAAAAAGGTAAAAACCATAGAAAAGCGTTCTCTCAGCGTGCCTCTTGCAAATAATACAGCGGCAGCGGATAACGGTTCTATGGTTCGTGTGGATGTTTTCTATGTAGATGGAGAGGGCTATTACCTTGTGCCGATCTATGTTGCCGATACGGTCAAAAAAGAGCTTCCGAGCAGAGCAATTACTCGAGACAGACCGTACAATGAATGGAAAATTATGGATGATAAGGATTTTGTTTTTTCACTATATCCGAATGATCTTATCAAGGTGACTTCTAAGAAAAAGATGAAGTTTTCACTTGTCAGAAAAGAAAGCACACTCGACAAAGAATATCTTGCACAGACTGAATTTTTATATTACAAAGGCACTGAT
>ONNU01000064.1 GCA_900319255.1 uncultured Eubacteriales bacterium | reverse complement strand
GAGAGCCAAGAGCGATCCGGAACGGGATCGAACCGTCGACCTCTAGCGTGACAGGCTAGCGTTCTAACCAGCTGAACTACCGGACCATATTTTCAATCTTTTTCTGACTGCTTTAATATAATACCATAACCAGACCGATTTGTCAACCTTTTTTGTCTGTTTTATTAAAATATTCCCGCCAACCTTCCTCCACTTCCGCCATGCCGACAATGTATGCTCTCCGGACAGCTCCTGATATTGCACAGCTGACGAACCTGTAAGCATTATTATTTCTGACTGCCGCTCAATATGACTGTATGTTATAACCTCCCTTTCGCTGCCGGCTAATATTATTACATATCCATAGTTTTGCACAGGTGTGTATGAATCAGCTTTTCTGTCGAGCCTGCCTCATTCTGTCCCCATGTTCTCATCCTTTTGAATCTATAAAAATTCCCCGCCCTCTCCCGAAGGAAAGAGCGGGTTTTTGCACCATTATTTTTCTTGACAGATCACTGCTTCATCATTTGTCCGAACCGGGTGTGTAAAATGCCTGCTGCTCGTCGTACTCGCCGAGGGTGATGATGTAATCCGTGCAGCCGGTGGGTATCTCATAGGCAATACTGCCCTTTCTGATACCCTCGTAATAATATTCCCCGTCCGTTATATTCATGGTGTATACTGCGTATTTTTTTCCCTTGTATTCGATATTGCTGCCGTCTGCCGCTGTTACAAAGGAACTGACGGAAGCGTCTGCTCCTGCTTTTCCGGCGGGAAAGCTGTCAAGGTTTATCTCATAATCAGCTATGACCCACTGACAGCCGATATCCGGGGCTTTGTATGTATATGTTTCATCTGCGGAAGTGAATCTCTTTACTTCCTTCTCAGCCTGGTTTCCGGAATAGATCCGCACTATCCTGACGGGGACAGTTGCGTATTCGCTCCTGTCCGCAGAGTATTTTGCCGCTTTTCCCCATTCTTCAAGCGATAATGGCGATGCAAGGGATGATGATGTGGGATGTATCTTTGAAACTTCGCCTGAGCTTTCTCCGCTTGTGTCCGTGGACGCTGCGCTGCTTTCCTGCTTTGAGCTTTCTGTGTCTTTTTCTTCATCTCCGCAGCCGCATAGCATTGCAAGCATCATTACGGCTGTTATTACTGCAAAGATCTTTTTCTTTTCCATAATTTGAACCCGCTTTTTCCACGTCAGTCAGCTGTCAGATCCGGTTTTATTTATTTGCTCCGCAGCATTTCTTGTATTTCTTTCCGCTTCCGCAGGGACATGGATCGTTTCTGCCGATCTTCTTTACGCCTCTGACGGTCTTATTGATCGAACCTGAGGTGGAATCCATATTTGTAGAGGTAGGCTTTGCTACCTGCTCCCTTTCGATGAATTTGCCTGCTGCCTTTTTGATATCCTCTTCGGAGATCTCTCTGTCATCAGTTTCAGGCTCTGCCGGCACTTCGTTTTCCTCTGCGCTTTCTACAGCTGTTTCGTTTTCGTCAGCTGCTTCTATCTGTATCTCAAGCACAGGCTCTTCGGTCTGCTCTTCCTGCTCCTGCTTTGCGCCCTGTGAATTCAGCGCTGCAATGGCTGCTGCTCTTGCTCTGCCGATAGCTCCTCTCTGTGAAGCCATCACTCTGAGCTTCTCCTGCTCTGCAAGCCTTTCTGCAACCTTTCTCGGTACAACAAGAAGCATCTTTACTGTATCCTCACGGATCTCTCTTATCATCTCCTCGAACATATCAAAGCCTTCGATTCGATACTCAACAACAGGATCATGCTGACCGTAGGAACGCAGACGGATGCCTCTCTTGAGCTCGTCCATTGCGTCGATATGATCCATCCAGTAACGGTCAACGTTCTTGAGCAGGTATACTCTCTCAAGCTCACGCATTGTTTCCTCAGGCACAAGCTCCTCGTTCTTTGCATAAAGCTCTTCGCCCATTTTTGTAAGCTCGTTTACAAGATATTCCTTCTCAAGTCTTTCAAGCTCGTCCTTGTCATAAACCAGGGTTTCCTCGTCTTCCTCATCTATCAGCCAGCCCTTGAGCGCATCTCTGAGTCCCTCGAGGTTCCAGTTGTCCTTATCGTCATGGGGGAGATATTCGGCTACCTTTGAAGCCATCGCCTCGCCTATCATATTGAAGATGGTGTCTCTCAGGTTCTCACCGTCAAGTACCTGATCTCTCTGATCGTAGATGATCTCACGCTGACGGTTCATAACGTCATCGTATTCAAGTACGCTCTTACGGATGCTGAAGTTCCTGCCCTCGACCTTGGACTGGGCGCTTTCGATAACAGAGGTCAGAAGCTTGCTTTCCAGCGGCTCATTATCCTCGCCGGGCATTCTGTCCATGATATTCTTTATTCTGTCGCCTGCGAAGAGTCTGAGGATATCGTCCTCTGCTGAAAGATAGAAACGACTTGCGCCCGGATCTCCCTGACGGCCTGCACGACCGCGGAGCTGGTTGTCGATACGTCTTGACTCATGTCTTGTGGTACCCATGATGAAAAGACCGCCGGCTTCTCTTACCTTTTCAGCCTCCACCTCGATCTCAGCTCTGTATTTGTCAATAAGCTCTCTGTATTTTGCTCTTGCGTCAAGGATCTCCTGATCGTCTGTTTCAGCATAACCGGTAGCTTCATTTATCATTTCCTCGCTGAAATTGAGTTTTCTCATTTCATCCTTTGCAAGGAATTCCTCATTACCGCCAAGCTTGATATCAGTACCACGGCCTGCCATATTGGTAGCGATGGTTACTGCGCCAAGCTTACCTGCCTGAGCAACGATCTCTGCTTCCTTCTCGTGGAACTTAGCGTTGAGGACATTGTGCTTTATGCCCTTCTTTTTAAGAAGCGCGCTCAGCTCCTCGGATTTGTCGATGGAAATTGTACCTACAAGCACAGGCTGACCGTTCTCGTGAGCTGTTTCGATATCTGAGATAAGGCAGTCGTACTTGCCCATTTCTGTTCTGAAAATAACATCCGGGAAATCTATTCTCTGGATAGGCTTGTTTGTGGGGATCTCGATAACATCCAGACGATAGATCTCGGAAAATTCTGTTTCCTCTGTCATAGCCGTACCGGTCATACCGGAAAGCTTGTTGTAAAGACGGAAGAAATTCTGGAAGGTGATAGTCGCAAGGGTCTTGCTTTCTCTTTCTACCTTTACGCCTTCCTTTGCCTCGATAGCCTGATGCAGACCCTCGTTATAGCGTCTGCCGTACATAAGACGTCCGGTGAATTCATCAACGATGATTACCTCGCCCTTTTCATTTACTACATATTCGGTATCACGCTTCATTACGCCGTGAGCCTTGATAGCCTGATTGACATGATGCTGGATGGTGATATTATCCGGGTCGGTGAGGTTGTCGATGCCGAAGAATTTCTCCGCCTTCTTTACGCCCACAGGAGTAAGGGTAGCGGTCTTTGCCTTTTCATCAACGATATAGTCAATGCCGGCTTCGATATATTCATCATCGTTATCCTCTTTTGCATCGGTCTCAGCGATCCTCTTGCATTTCATGGTTCTTGCAAGCTCGTCAGCCTTCTGATAAAGGTCTGTGGATTTATCGCCCTGACCGGAAATGATAAGCGGAGTTCTTGCTTCATCTATGAGGATGGAGTCGACCTCATCCACGATAGCAAAGCTGTGGCCTCTCTGAACCTTGTTTTCCTTGTAAACCACCATGTTGTCACGCAGGTAGTCAAAGCCCAGCTCGTTATTGGTAGCGTAGGTGATATCAGCGTTATAAGCTTCTTTTCTTTCCTCATTTGTGGAGTCATGCTGAAGTATGCCGACAGTCAGACCGAGGAAGCGGTAAAGCTTGCCCATCCATTCTGCGTCACGCTTTGCAAGATATTCGTTTACGGTTACGACATGAACGCCGTTGCCTGCGAGAGCATTGAGGTATGCGGGAAGAGTTGCCACAAGGGTCTTACCTTCACCGGTTTTCATTTCGCTGATACGGCCTCTGTGGAGGATGATACCGCCGATGACCTGAACGCGGAAATGCTTCATTCCCAGCACACGCCATGAAGCCTCACGGCAGATAGCAAACGCATCCGGAAGGATCTCATCGAAAAGCTGATCTCTTTTCTTATCGGTCATATCCTCGACCTTGAACATTTCCTGAAAGCGTCTTGTTTCCTCTCTCAGCTCGTCATCCGTATATTTCTGATATTTTTCCTCTAATTCAAAGACCTTATCCACCATCGGTTTGATCTTTTTAAGCTCTCTGCGGCTGTTACTTCCGCTGAACCATGCCTTTATTCCCATTGGTAATTCACCTCATAATCAATTTCTGTTACACACAAGTGTATTCCTGTATTATATCACATTTCCCCCCACCATTTCAACCGGCGTGCCGCCGGACCCATATCCGCGGGGGCAGGTTTTACAATGCTATACTTTTGTTTTCGCGATTACAGCATTATATGGAAAGGGTGATGATTATCTTCGGATACTGGTAGTTTTCAAGTTCGCTGATCACTAACCACTACCCAGCATAAACGATATCGCCGTCCTCGGTTATGGAGATATCGTGGGATTCCTCCTCCTCATCATCCCCAAGGCTGACAATAACATCAGGGTCAGATTCATCCGTGTAAAGCTCGCCGGCAGGATATACCTTTATTTCAGGCATCTTGCTCAGGTCTGACTTTTTATAGATGATGATATTGGCAACATATGCGGTCTTGTCCTTTGAAGCAGGCTTATCCTTGTATATGTCAAGGATAACACCGCTGCTTTCTTTATGGGTGTCGCCTATTTCCATTCCCTTGTCCTTATCAAAGGACTGAACGATAACAAGCACGCCTGAGACCTTGAAAAAGTCCTCGTCAAAGTTTTCGGTGGCATCCTTGAAGCCCTTTCCGCTGTCTGTTTTTTCAAGACAGTATTTATCCTTTGAGGAATTATAGAAGCTTTCAAAGCTTTTCAGATCGGTGAAAAACTCTGCCTGCTGTATTTCTCCCGTGGATGCCATATCCTTATCGGAAATATCCACTGTAATCTGAGATGTGCTGAGATATTTGGTAGGCGTTTCGATAACGTCACCGTCCTCATTGTAGACCACATCGCCGCTTTGCTCAGTCTGAGTGGTCTCAGTTGTCTGAGTTGTTCCTGTCCTGCTGCTTTCGGATGAGCCTTCCTGCTTTGAGGATGAGCCTGCATCCTTGCTGCCCTCTGCGCTTTTTGACGCATCGGCAGATGAGCTTTCGGCTTTGCTTTCAGAAGCTCCGCCGGAAACGCTTTTGCTTTCGCTGCTGCTTTCCTGAGCGCTGCTCTGAGAGGCTGCTTCTGTGCTGCCTTCGGTCTTTGAAGCGTCACCGCCGTTCTGACCGGAGCATCCGCAAAGCGACACTGCAAGCAATGAGCCTATTGCAATAGCAGCTATACTTTTTTTGATATTCATTATGATCCTCCCTTCTGTCTGTCAAGGCTGAATCAGCAAGCTGCGCCTTGTATCAGTCAGTAAATGCTATGGTGTTTTTCATAAAAGCCTGTCAGGTATCAAGCGCCACAAAGACATTTTCTCTGAGGCTTCTGAGAAGCTTTCCTTCAACTATTTTTGTACTGCCGCATTCCGGACAGCTTGTAAGCCTGCCGTACTTTTCCCTGTGGGTAATGCCGGAATTATCAAGTCTGAGCAAAGCCTTTCTTCTTTCCCTTTCGATATCAGGACAGGTCAGATTCACAACAGACTTTACCTCTTCCTCGATATTATCATTTTCAAGACCGTTTACCAGTCTTTTTGCAATAACGATCTTTGAGATATATCTGTCAACATCGCTTGCCGTAGCAGCCCTGAAACCGCATTCCGAGCATTTTCCCGTCACCATGATTTCATTGGCTGCGCCGAAATTCCTGCGGATAAATTCGATATCCTCGCTGATACCCTTTTTGCGGAAATCCGCAAGCTGAGCAGAAAGAGCCACAAGCGCAGTGAATACCTGAGCAGCCCAGAAGCCCTGAGCCGGTGTTGCAGCTGTCCTGCTGTCGATACGGAAATCCCCGAATCTTCCCTTCGGTAAAAACTCCCTGCGGAAAGCATCGCAGTCCTTTTCGTTTTCCCACTTCCCGATGCATTCATCGACAACGGGAATATAATCCTTTTTATCGATCTCTTCAAGAAGCGCCCTGACGCCTTTGAGTGTGCGGACAAAAAGATCCATAAAAATCTACCTCCCTTCGGAATATACAAAATATAAAATTGATATTTTTTCATTAATATATTATTGACCATTTTCTATTATAAACGAAAACGTCCGAATATACAATGCATTTTCAGAAATTTTACAAATTGGTTCCCATCCGTTGACAAAAAATCAAAGATAACATATACTTTTGAATATAAGCAAATTCAAATTCAGCTGCGCCAAATATCATGGGGCAGCTCTGACAATGCTTGCTTTCGTTTCTGTGAGTTATAGATTAATGGTATGAGTGAATTATTATTTTCTCAGCCGGCTGCTACGAAAACTCCCGGAATCATTTTTACCAAGCTCCGGCATCATATCCCGCAAAAGCGATATTTTACAGCCGGAAGATCGTCTGAAAAGGAGAAAGCAGACACAATGGATAAGCACAGAACGTCCTCATCTGATAAGGCGAAGGAAAAATACAGGATATTAGCGCAGCTGTTCCCGGAAGCCGTCACGGAGACCATCGACGAAAGGGGCAGAACTATCCGCGCCATTGATGCAGATATTCTGCGCCAGGAGATATCCGCTGCGGTAGTCGAGGGCAGTCAGGAACGCTGTCAGCTGACATGGCCTGACAAAAAAAGCTCCATTGCCCGGGCAAACAGACCGACCTCAAAAGCCCTCCGTCCTGATTTTTCCGGCTCATCAGGCTATGACGGTACTCCCGGAAGCATTGACACCCGGAATATTTATATCGAGGGCGATAATCTCTATGCCCTCAAGCTTTTACGGAAGGCTTATTCCGGCAGGATAAAGATGATATTCATTGACCCGCCTTATAATACCGGCAGCGGCTTTATATATAATGATGATTTTTCCCAGAGCGCAGATGAATATATGCAGGGCAGCGGTCAGCTTGACGAAAACGGAAACAGTCTTGTCCAGAACCCCGAATCCAGCGGACGTTTCCATACAGACTGGCTGAATATGATGTATCCGCGCCTGAGCATTGCCCGTGACCTGCTTACAGAGGACGGGGTTATTTTCATCACCCTTGACGACCACGAAAATTCAAGGCTGCGGCTCATAGCTGATGAGATCTTCGGCGAGGATAATTTCATAACAGAATTTATCTGGGAGAAAAAGAAAAAGCCCTCCTTTCTTCACCGCAATGTCGGAAAGCTTTTTGACTATATACTCTGCTATGCAAAAAACAGCTCCTGTACACCGGCTTTTTCCGTAGAGAAAACCAAAGCCGGAAAAAAATATCCTCTTAATAATGCAGGAAATAAAAAGCGTACTCTTATATTCCCGCCCCATTCAGTGCATTTTTCCATGAGGGATCAGGTTATTCAGCCGCAGGATATGTCTGACGGAAATATATACACCCGCCTTCTGAACGAGCTTGTCATAAAAAACGGAGAAAATGAAAATGAAATGCAGCTTGAGGGCGAATGGCGCTATTCCCAATCAAAGCTCAACGAAATAATTGCAAAGGGCGAAAGGCTTACCATCAGCAAAATACCCTTCCGTCCCAATCATGTCAAAACCGGCGGAAAGGTGAAGAAAATGAAAAACATCCTTTCACCCTCCACCTATAAATGCGAAACGAATGAGGATGCCTCAGCTCAGCTCGAGGAGCTTTTCGGCAAGGGAAACAAGCCCTTTGATACTCCGAAGCCCGTAGGACTTCTGAAGCTTCTCATAAAAGCAGTGACAGATCCGGAGGAAGAAACGATAATCCTTGATTTCTTTTCCGGCAGCGCTACCACCGCTCATGCTGTAATGGAGCAAAACTGTGAGGACGGTGGAAAGCGCAGCTTTATAATGGTACAGCTCCCCGAAACCATATCCCCAAAAAGCGAAGCTGCCGAAGCCGGCTTCAGGACAATATGCGATATAGGCGAGGAACGCATACGCCGCGCAGGAAATAAAATACGGAATGAGATCAAAAAGCAGGAAAAGGAAAACAGCCAGCTGAGCCTTTCCGACACTTTCCTTTCTTCCCTGCCCTCTGCGCCGGACACAGGCTTTCGTGTATTCAGGATAGACAGCAGCAATTTTGAAAGCACTTCCCCCGCTTCATCCCACCGCATCGTAAAGCCCGGCAGAACACCTGAGGATCTGCTTTTTCATACGATGCTGGAGCTTGGGATACTGCCGTCATCCGCTGTTGAAGCCGCAGATATCGGAGAAAACAGAATATTCTTTGCCGCTGACAGAGAGCTTGCAGCCTGCTTTGATAAAACCGTAAGCGAAGAAGCCGTCACTGCCGCCGCTCTCAGACAGCCCCGATATGCAGTATTTCTGAGCAGCGATTCTTCGGAAATCATCTGCTCTGTTTTCGGCGAGCGCAGCCCTGATACGGTGATAAAATATTTTCTCTCTGATCTATAAATGTATCAGACACCGCAAGGATATAAAAAAGTCGATGAATCACACGGTTCACCGACTTTTTATCATATTATTTTGCTTTCCATATGTGTCTGACTTTAGTAAGAGCGGGTATCAATAGGAGTGATATCTTATTATGATCTTTACATCAGGACGGAAGCGGTCTGAGCTTTTGAAGCTGATATCTCCGCCGATAGAAATTTCCTCGATCTCACCGTCCTTATGGATAACACCCACCACCAGATCTCTGAGGGGCTGAGTGCGGATATTGACAAAGCCTGCTTCCTCAAGTACGCTTACAGCTTCCTTTACGCTGAGCTTTTTCAGCTCATCCGAAGAGATAGTGACCCCCGTCATTCCGTCACTGGTATCGGCAAGAACCTCCTCGCTGCTTTCCTCTACAGAAGCAGTGCTTTCAGTGCTTGACGGAAACGAATGATATTTTACAATAACATAGGTATCCGGAGCATATCGGGAATCCTTTTTGAAATCAGATTTTCCCCCCACAGTGACCTCATCCACCTCACCGGATTTATTGAGAAAGCCAATTATAAGATCCCCCATTGGTTCAGCATAGACATTCCTGAATCCGGCAGTTTCAAATTTTGTTACGATATCCTCGTAATTTCTTCCCTTAGCCTCTCTTGATGAAACAGGCGTGCTTACTGTATTGTCATCACGCTTACCTTCACGGCAGCAGCATAATGTCAGCAGCAATGCAACAGCAAGCAAAACCGCTGCCGCTGCGCTCAAGTACTTCTTTTTCATTCTTCTTCCCCTTTTTTTGCCCGGACGAATCATTTTATATAATAAACCCTGTCCGGAGTTCTTTCAGGAGCCTGGGGATTTTCACCGTCGGTATAGCCCAGTGCAAGATGACCGATACCCTCCCATTCACCGGTTATTCCCAGCTCCTCAAGCATATTTTTTCCGAAATCGCCTTCAAATTCCTGTTTAGCCCTGTGAATCCAGCATCCACCCAGACCAAGACTATGAGCAGCCAGCATAAGATTACCCATAACCAGACTGCCGTCATATACATGGTTAGGCTTTGTTTTATCAGCAATAACAATAAGTATCACAGGCGCGCCGTAGAACGGATCAAAGCCCTCATCCCATCCGCCGATCTGTCTGTTTACCTCAGCGATCTGATCACGTTTTTCCTTATTAGTCACAGCGATTATTTTAACGCATTGAAAATTCCTGCCGCTTGCCGCATACAGCCCGCAGGTAATAATATCATTGATCATACCTTCAGAGGGCATTTCATCGGTATACCTTCTTATGCTTCTTCTTTCAAGCATAGCCTTCATCACATCATTCATTTTAAACACAACTCCTTTCATTCCGGATCCTCCGCCGCACGTTCAGGATCCTCATAACACAAGTATACACCCTCCCAAATAAAAAAACAAGTAGCGCCGGCGTGCCGGCAGCGTCGACGCTGCACCCAAAATCGCGGGGGCAGGTCTGACAAAGCGTTGCTTTCGCTCTCGCGTGTTATACTTAGGTGGT
>ONNU01000066.1 GCA_900319255.1 uncultured Eubacteriales bacterium | reverse complement strand
GTTGCAGGTCTGATCTTCTATTATATGTTCTTCCAGTCGGAAAGATACAGGGATGAGATCATCGAAAAGCACGTTGAACAGACGCAGATGTCCGAGAGACTTACCCTGCAGATGGTCATGGCTCTTGCAAGGACTGTGGATGCAAAGGATTCCTATACGAACGGTCATTCTCAGAGGGTCGCCGAATATGCAAGGGAAATAGCTAAAAGACTTGACAAAAGCGAGGATTTTCAAAGAGAGATCTATTACATGGGACTTCTGCATGATATAGGAAAGATCGGAGTCCCTGATCATATTATCAATAAAACCAGCAGGCTTACCGATGAGGAATTCAGCACCATCAAATCTCATCCGGTCATCGGCGCAGAGGTGCTTCAGGATATAACGGAAATGCCTAACTTATATTACGGCGCCCGCTGGCATCATGAAAGATATGACGGCAAGGGCTATCCCGATGGACTGAGGGGCGACCAGATACCGGTAGAAGCAAGGATAATCGCGGTTGCCGACTGCTATGACGCTATGACATCAAAGAGAAGCTACCGTGATGTACTGCCCCAGTCGGTAGTACGCTCAGAGCTTGCAAGGGCAAAGCGTACACAGCTTGACCCCTTCATGGCAAATATCATGCTTGAGATGATGGACGAGGATCCGGATTACAATATGAAGGAGAACAGCAGCAAAAAGGTGGATAATATCCTGGAACAGACCGAAGAGGAATATCAGAGACGGCAGATGGAAAAGAAGGCTGAGGAGGAAAAGAAAAAGGCGGAGAAAAAGCCTGTGGATTCTTCAATAGGTCCTATCCATGCCGAATATGTTGAAATGTCCGAGGAGGAAAGGATAAACGCCATGACTGAGCAGCTGAGGCGCATCATAAAATCCGAGCCTGAAAATCTTAATTCGCAGCCGGTCAGAACTCAGGAAGCTGCTTATACAACACCATATTCAGATTTTAATAATGATAATGTCCCACCCCTGCAGGATGACGGAGCAGAAAAGCCCAGATTCGGCTGAAACCGGCGGGAAAAGTAATGATAGAATATCAGGGAGAACTGAAGTCACAGCCATAACGGCTTGCAGGTTCTCCCTTTTTCTTCCGGCTGCTGTTCCAGGGAAAATTATAGGCAGTAAACCGGTGGGTTATAGGTTGCCTAAATATTTCTTTTTTTAATCCACAAGTTTGTTGTATAATAGGATTGTTTTTTCTTTGGAAATAAACTATACTATTATTATGTATATATTTACATAATGGCAATGCTTTGCGGATTTCCGGACGGAGGGCTTTCTGCTGATATTTTTCGTAAAGCTGCTGTTATCCCGAAAGGAGTAGTAAATGAGTAAATATTATAAATACGGTTACAGAAGCTCCTATGGTAAGGGCTACCGTATCGGCTCTGGCGGCGGATATAAGGGATTCGGAAGAAAAAACAATAAGCCGGTCCTGATAATTGTAATTATTCTTATTTTACTTCTTGCTGCAGGCGGTGTGATCATAGCGGGCGCCTGTCTGGGCTGGTTCGGAGATGCGCTGCGTATCGGCGGCGAAAAAAAGGAAGCTCAGAGCAGTGTTATCGTGGCTGCGGAAAGCAAAGAGGAAAGCAGCAAGCCTCAGCAAAGCTCAAAGCAGGAAACGGAAATAGAAGGAAAATGGGAGGAAAATGTCTTCGTCTACGGCACAAAGGGATTTGAACCCTTCAATGCGGATGATAAGTCTGCAAAGGAATATGCAGAAGCCCTGAAGGCTATGAAAAAGGATCTCGGCGGAAAGGTAAAGGTCTATACTATGCTTGCGCCTTCCCATTCTTTTACAGGGCTGCCTGAAAAGTACATGAATATAGGCTCCGATGAAAAGAAAAGCATTGAAAAGACCTACTCTCAGCTCGGAAAGGATATAAAGAGCATCAATGTATGCAATACCCTTGAAAAGCATAAGAACGAATATATTTATTTCGGAACGGATACAAACTGGACAGGGCTGGGAGCCTATTATGCATATCAGGATTTCTGCAAGGCTGCGGGAGTCAAGGCTGTGGGGCTTGAAGGTCTCAGCACAGGCAAGATCAGCGGATTCAGGGGTTCACTCCATGCCGCAACGGTGACTGAGGAAAAGCCCAACGGCAGCGAAATACTCGACCAGAATCCCGATACCGTCATCTATTATAAGGTAGACGGCTATTGCAGACTTCTTGAAAGCGGGGAAAGCGAGGACAGAGAGGTTCCCATGATCGCTGAATTTGCATCAGGCTCAAATGCATACAGCGCCTTTATATGGGGAAATAATCCCTATATGAAGATAGAGACCCAGCTTGATACGGGAAGAAAGCTGTGTATTATAAAGGATTCCTTCGGCTGCGCCTTTGCACCGTTCACAGCGGCATCCTTTGACGAGGTGTTCATAGTGGATCCTGCATATTATGACGGCAATATAGTTGACTATATAAAGGAAAACAATTATACCGATGTCCTTGTACTGAACAGCACTTCAACAGCCAATACCGCTGAAAGAGTGGGTGAACTTAAAACCATATTGTGATAAAGGAGGAATGTGCCGATGCTCGGCAAAAACGTAACAATAGAAATACTCGGCACATTGTCCGATAAACGGCTCTATACCGGTCATATAATCGGCAGCAAGGATCTCAGGCAGGTGTATATCATTACTGACGATGAGATACACGGCGTTATCGACTGTACGATAATCGCTGCGGCTGTGGGCGAGGTCAGCAGCGCCACAAGGCTGATCGCATCCCCCATGGGTGAGGTATTCTATGAGCCGGAAATAGAGCAAAGACTCAGCATGACTTCGCTGCAGTATAAAAAGATATCCTGCATTTATGAAAAATCCTGCGGCGCTGTCATTTACCGTTATAATGAAAGAAATGACCCCCGCATACTGCTTGTCAAAAATCATAACGGCAAGTGCTGGACATTCCCCAAGGGTCATATCGAAAGCGGGGAAAAGGAAGAGGAGACCGCTTTGCGTGAGGTGCTGGAGGAAACCGGGCTGCACGTTGAGATAATCCCCGGCTTCCGCAGGATCAGTACATACCGCCCCTTCGGCAAGATACGAAAGACAGCTGTGTTTTTCCTTGCCCGGGCTGATAAAAGCGTTGTCAGTATGCAGCAGAGTGAAATTGATTATTATCTCTGGGTAAGCGTGGATGAAGCGCTGAGAATGTGCCGCCACGATAATGATATAAGGATCCTCAGAGAAGTAAAAAAGCTTATCTGATCGGCTTATGCCGGATAAAATATATAGTCGGGTATTTCCTGACAGAAACTATTAATTCATGCCGCTGAAATCGGACAGTCCGCAGACGGCTTATATGATCGGAGGTCGAAGGTTATTATTAACAGAAAAAAGGTAAAGGAAACTCTTGATATCATTTTGCTGCTTATCAAAGAGCATCCGTTTATTTTTACGGGACTGATGTGTCTTGTATGCACAGCGGTGACAGGGGTCACGATGTCAGTCATCAGCTGCTGTATCGCTGCTTTTGTAATGTTTCTGTGCTGCTGCGGCTTTTCTGCTTTTGCAGCGCTGGGGGTTCCGGAAAAAAGCTTCCGCAGCGTATTTTTTTCCTTGTGCGGAGTTTCCGCAATGCTGTCCCTGATGTTCGGCTTTATGCTGAGCCAGAGCCAGAAGCCGGGACTGGTGATACTCAATTTGGGCTTGTGTATGCTGACGGCTGCGGCTGTATATTTTCTGGTGCTTAAAAAAATGGATGTCAGAAAGGCGATCATCCTGATCTTTATTGCAGGATTCCTTATGAGGCTGGCTTATATCATTACCCTCAGCATAAGGATCAAGCAGCATGATGTCGGCTCTGTGGAATCCATGGAAGGGCATCTGGGATATATTGCATATCTTGTGTACAACGGTCATCTTCCGGATATGGATGTAAGAAATGTATATCAGTTCTATCATCCGCCTCTGCATCATATTATAGCTGCAATCTGGGTAAAGCTCCAGTCGCTGCTTATGCCCCGCTCGGACAGCATCTGGGAAAATATCCAGGTTCTTACCATGTTCTATTCATGCTGCTGCATGATACTTTCGTATAAGATCTTCCGTGAGCTGGGTCTCAGCGGAAAGGGACTTGCAGCTGCATTTGCTGTCATAGCCTTCTG
Source organism: uncultured Eubacteriales bacterium (assembly GCA_900319255.1). Lineage (GTDB taxonomy): Bacteria > Bacillota > Clostridia > Oscillospirales > Acutalibacteraceae > UBA1213. The sequence goes on along the minus strand of ONNU01000066.1, from coordinate 3,959 downwards.
TCCCACCTTCTATATCATGAGCGGAAGCATCAATAATGATATCCTCAGCATTACTCTTATGCTCGCTGCTATACTCAATACTCTCTACTGGTACAAGAGCCGCAGCATGGGCAGGATACTTTGCATAGCCCTTTCGGTAGGCTTTGCGATGATGGCAAAGCTTTCGGGATGGATGGTAGCGCCGGCTATCGCATTTATCTTCCTCTATGTTTTCTTCAAGGAAATAAAGAAATTCAAAAAATATCTTCTGCAGTTCGGAGCTTTTCTCGGAGTCTGCGTGCCCATTGCATTGTGGTGGGAGGTAAGGAATTATATAAGCCACGAGGTTCCCTTTACCTATATAATGGAGCTTTCCAAAAAGTCAAAGCAGTATATCGGAAATATTCCGGTGACAAAGCGTCTTTTTGATTTCAATTTCTCGCAGTTTCAGGATGTGGGGGATCAGTTCAGACTGTACGGAGGAAAGTACAACGAATACAATCCTCTTGTTGCTCTGTTCAAGACCTCCATGTTCGATGAGACCTTTACCACAAAGTTTTATCCGGAGATAGACGGCTTCAATAAGCTGCTTTTCTGGTCGGCTGTGCTCCTGGGGGTCATAGGCTTTGCCGCAATGATATATTTATTCATCCGCGATAAAAAGCTTTCCGGTGTGCATAAGATATTCCTTGGCACACTTTATGCTGTGTTTATGGGCTCCTATTATATTTTCTGCATACGTTTCCCGCAGGTCTGCACGGAAAATATCAGATATGCAGTCCCTGTTATAGTGATAGGCGCATTCTTCATCGGACGGCTTATCTATAAGATGATCGAGGATAACAGGAAAAAGCCGGATATCGTCAGGCAGACCGTTTCATATTTTACTATGTTTGTAACATCGGTATATTCGCTGATGTCGATACTCACATACGATATCGTATTTATCAATATCTGACCGGCGAAAAAACAAAAACCAGATATCATAAGGAACTGTTTCATTTACGGGGCAGTTCCTTTTTTTCATAATTGCGCGCATCTGAGGGGGCTTTTTCTGTCCTCCGGGCTTTTTGCAGCAGCGGCAGAGCGTTTATGAGTGAATAAAAAATCACTAAAAAATGATACAATAGGAATATTGTGAAAATAGAAAAAAAGAGAGTAGAATAATCAGCAATATGCATAATTGTAAGTCGCTATATTGTAGCAAATAAACAAATCTCGCTTTAAAATGCAAATGGGTTGCAATTTCGTGATATTACTATTGAACAATTTAGCAAAATATAGTATAATTGTAACGAATAACAAATAACTTTTAGTCGATTTACTACATTAAAATATTACAAATCTGCCAATATCTGGAAATTTAACCTGCTTGTGAGCGTGCTTTCTGGCGTTGCCGGAGAGGATAAATAAATGTATGGCATAGAATACATTTATCGTGATAAAAAATCAAGTCATTATTGTACTAATTTTTTTGAGAAATATCGGGGAGAGGTAATATATATGACTATGAAAAGAGAATGGAGGAAAATAACAGCATCGCTGCTGGCGCTGGTGATGATAATATCATCATTGCCGCTGAATCTCATCGCGTATGCCGAAGGTGAACAAAGCGTCCCCGGCATAGGCGTAATTAATACTGCCTATGTGCAGGATGAAGCTGTTTCGTACAATACCTATCAGGTAAAGCTTTATACCGTGGATCCACAGACAAAAGTAAAGACATCCGTTGCTGTGCCTTCGATTGCCGATATCACAAACTTTACTATGGATGCCGGGAATGAAGCGGGCAGATTCACTCTTGCAAATGGGGGACAGGTAAATCTGCTTGGAAGTACAAGCTTCTGTAATTATCTGAAAATTCATAATGTTGATCTGGTAGAGATCAGCTTTCTGGAGAGTGAGGATACCAGCAATCCCACTTCATATAAGATGTATTCCTCAGACAAGGGCGAGCGCGCTGAATATAAAACTGAAACTGTGGGAGAGGAAACACAGACAGACAACAAAACCGTTATCTATACCATATTAAAAGAGGTAGAGAAAAAGGATGCAAACGGTAAAACTGTTGTTGAGACTGTATATGATGAATATGGTGATCCCATAGGCTTCAGACCGGTAATGGAGCCTCACGCTCTTAATTCAAGTGACTATTCCTTGTCCTCGTTTGTTTCTACAGAGCTGATCGAGCATGAAGTTAATGTATACTGGCATGATACGGGATCAGGACGTCCCGACTCGCTTGAATTTTCAGTAACCGGTGGAACTGCGACATATACAACACCTACAATTGACAGACCTGTTTCTGAAAACAGCAATTATGACATTTATAAATATTCTGTGCCGTACAAGGATGCGCAGGGTAATGAGATCACTTATTCGTCAACTCTTACTACTAATGTAAACGAGAACGATTACCGTGTTGTTGATAATGGAAGCAATAATGAATTTACCTTCTATGGACTGACAACATTTGATTTCACCATTGACTGGCATCAGGGTGAAAACAATCCTGTGACTAATACTGACGAACAAATCAAAACATATCTTAGCACTTATTTTGATCTTTATGATGAAACAGAAACCGAGCTTGACGCTCAGGGAAATCCTGTACTTGACGATCAGGGAAACCCCAAGCCTAAGAAGCTGACAATTGATTGGAACGATATTACGATCACCAGATTGAAAGATGAGAATGATCATGAAACCGGTTCAGTCAAGATCAGTATTCCGAAGCTTGATGAGATAACAAGCGACGGACGCGCAAAGGCATATTTCGTTCAGAAGAAGACCAGCGACAATATCCCGATAAACAATGATGACAGCTGGAAGGTCACGGCGGAAAACTCAGGTATACATTCATCTGATATCAGCAGGGTATATCAGGACGGTACAATAAGCAATGTTATTTCCGGCAAGATCAATTTCAGCGCAAATGTCGAATGGAATGACGGCGCAAACAAGGATAAAAGAGAGAAAAAAGACGATCCCGGCAATGTTGTACTCTGGCGTTATGCAGATGTATACGGAAAGACTGAAGCTGAAAACAAAGAGAGAAGCGCGCAGTGCGCAGTTTCACCTCTTGTAAAAACTGATGATAATGGCAATGTTTATTATATGATCGGCGATGTTGAGGTCATCGGGATCAAGGATGGACAGGGAAATATCACTTATAAGAACTCAGACGGCACTGATTTTTCCGGAGATACAACAGGAGCAAAGGTTAAGTATCTCGAGCAGGTAACTTTCGATCAGCTTGAAAAATATGACCGTTTCGGCAATCTCTATGTATACTATGCAAAGGAAGTCCTTGACGGCGGCGTAGGGAACTATAATGTATCGTACAGTAACACTGATAGTAAGACAGACGGTGCCTATGACGGCGGCAAAATAACCAACAATCTTGCAGGCACAAGAAACTTTGTGGTTGAAGCCGAGTGGAAAGCAGCAGCCCGTCAGGGCGGTACGGCTACTGTCAAATATAAGGTTCAAAAAGCTATAAAGAATGATCAGGGCGAAATAACCGGTTGGGAAGATGTTGGCACTCCTCTGATGGATGAGGACGGCAATTACCTGAAGAAAACAGGCGGAACAGATGAAAATCCCGAATATACGATCGTCGAAACCGCAGAAGAAGCAGATACGGTAAGCGAGCTTATCCTTGACAATTTCAAGGCTGAGACAATGAAGCAGACCGGACGCTTTGGCCCTCTGCCTCAGTATGATGCGAACGGTAATGAGATCACCTATCGTGTTGTTCAGTTCTATAGTGAAAGAACAGACGGCAGCAATACGAATTCTCATAATGATATTGTCGACGGACAAGCCACACAGACGTTTAACAATAACAAAGATGAATATGAGATAACAGTAGCTAAACAGGGAAGTGACAAATATAATTTTACATATCTGCTGACGGGCAATATGGATGTAAAAATCGTAAAAGAGTGGGATGATTCCAACTTTAAATCGTATCATCC
>ONNU01000022.1 GCA_900319255.1 uncultured Eubacteriales bacterium | reverse complement strand
CAACTTACGCCACTTACGCCAAAACTTACGCCATTTAGAACAGCATTTATAATAAGTTATAAGAACTTATGGTAAAACGACAAAATCAAGAATGGCTTAAATAATAGGATATAACAGGTTATGAGAGGTTATAAAACTGACGTTTTTAATCTCCCGACAATGAAAAGTTTGAATAAATAATCTCAGTATTTATGCGGGTTTCAGGCTATAGGGCATAGAATTTGCGACCGGATTGCGACCAAATAAAGAGAACAAGCAAACAAATTCAGGACTTCCACAGCAAAATGGGAGTCCTGTTTTAGCAAAATCAATATTATAGCAGAAAAAGAAAGCAGGAGTATCAGACCGTAATTTAAGGCTGATGCTCCTGCTATTTTATTTCCTGTTCGGTTTTATTGTAAGCTTTTTGCAATGGCTATCAGGTGTTTCAACTGCTCAGATTTCAAGCGTTTGGATACCTCATAAGGCTCTGCTGCTTTTTCAGGATTTGCATTATCGGTGTCGAAAAACTCTTCCGGAGTGATACCAAGATACCCGCAGATGTAGAAGAAAACAGCCATAGAAGCGTTGGCATTCGTGTAATTATATAAGAGTTCGTTAAAGGATTACACTGTGCGGTAGTTTTAATTCAGGCGCATAAGCGGAGATAAATAGAAAAACTGAAAAATCAGAATAGAATTTTCGCACAAAGTCAGACCAAAAAACGGTATTCCTGCAATACTGTCGGGTATCAAACATATTGTTTATAATCGAAAACAGAGAACAGAGAACAGACAGATATATTATATGACTATCATCAGCTGCTCTTTATTGATGTCATGATAAAGCGTGCAGTTTTGTGCCTTGAATACTTTGACGATTTCCGAAAGCTCTCCGCTATCATCAAACATATCCGATATATTCTCAAAGCTGTTCAGCTTTTCAGGATAAAAGGCAAGTGTCTTACTGTTGTCGAATACTGCTGTATATAATATTTCAGCCTCCACCAGATCCTGAAAAATATGACTGCCGTAGGATAGTTCAGGGTTATATCCTGCTCTGCTTTCCTCCATCTCACAGATAACATCAAAACCGCTGATATCCGAAAACATCGTAGGTACGCCCAGCTCCTTTGATGAAGTCCCTATCCTTCCGGGTACCATGAGCATAAGATGTTTATCGCTGCTGCGGAAATGCCAGTTGATTTTTCCTATCAGACGGGCAACGGCGGATTTATCATTATACGGCATATTATAGTATCCTATCGGATCAACATATACAATATAGTCAAGCTGTTCCGTTCTCGACAGCCCCATTGATGTGCCTTTGGTATGCAGCAGGATATGCTCATCTGTGATATTTTCGGGCATCGTGACCGTGTTGTTCCCCTTAATGACCTGAAGCGGTCTGCATTGGAGAAGGTCGATGGTGTACTCGCCGTCATCGGAAACATTGATGGTGAATTCTGTATCCACCGGATAATCATATTCTGATTGTATGCAGGCAAGCATTCGCCGCATACTCTCCATCAGCTTTTTATTTTTTACAAGACCCTGACATGAAATAAACCTGATGTCACGATCTCTTCCCATCTCTCTCAGTCTCAGCTCTGCTTCAAAATCATGCTCTAAAAGAACATTTCCAAGATAACGGGGTAATACAGGCAGCATTGTATCAAGGCTTACTCTTTCAAGATCATGCTTTGAGGTATTGATCACCTCAGCATTCCGCTGTGAGAATTTATGCTTGTCGGCAGAGGTGGAATATGGTGTTCTTTCGGGCATGTCAAGGCTCACAAGTCTCGGATATGAGCCTTCTGTCCTGTCAACGGCAGATGTTCCCAGTCCCATAACAAGCCTCAGCATACCTGCTTTGGGATCGGCTGTCTGTAAAAATCTGTAGGGACTGTATGAATATCCTACGCCCGCCGCGCATGGCATATAGTAGGAGCCGTAATATGACCCCGAAACCCTTTGTACAAGAAGCGCCATCTGCTCGTCACGCTTGTCAAGACCACGGCGCTTTCTGTAATCAAGAGCGGAAAGCCCCATTGTGCTGGCATAAACGGTTTTGATCGCATTTTCAAATTCTGTGAGCCTGTCCTCGAAGCTGCCTCTGTTGGCGCAGAATACAGATTCGTATTTTCCCGCGAAGGCATTTCCGAAGCCGTCCTCAAGAATACTGCTGGAGCGGACTATGTAGGGATCCTGACCGTAGTATTCAATGATATTGCCGAATTGCTCACGCATGACATCGGAGAATTTTCCGCTTTGAAGAAGATCTCTGAATTGATCCGCAAGAGCGAAATAGCCTTCCTCGGTTCTCTGCTTTATCCTCATATCCCAGAAGCCGTTATCAACTATATAGGTGTAATAAACATCCGACCCGATATAAAAAGAATCATGGGGTTCAAGCGTGTCATTTATATCCGGCTCCCTGTTGCGGATTATCGCTCTGGACAGCAGCATACCGCAGGCTTTTCCGCCTATCATTCCGGTGCCTATCATATGGCTGCGAACCTCAAAATAATCCTCCGGGGTAAAATTTTTCTTTACCATCTGACGCATTTTGGAATCACGGGTCATCATGATATTGCACATATATTCACATTCGCCGGATATATCAGCGCCGCTGCTGTGCTTTATCTTTGCGTTATTGAAAAAACGATCCCATGAATCTGTATTTCTGTCATCCGTCCCGCGCCGCAGCTTTCCGAGAATATTGTAAAATCTGCTCGATCTTACGCCGTCGGTAACAGGGCGGAATTTTCCCGCAGACGGTTCAAATATATGGGGAAGAAACATGGTATCGGAATTTCTGTTCCATACCTTTTCCGGACGAACGAAAATATCCTTTTCTCCGGTATATACATCAAGAAAAAGCTGTGTGGTATCAATGATTTTATTGACGGAGTGGACAGAGTGCTTTCCCCGGATAAGCGGAAAAAATGCAACCGTATCAAGCACAAAAAGAAACGGACAGGTGACTCTGAAAAAATTACCCATCATCAGATCTGTAGCCCATGCGGTCTGCAATTCCGAAAGGCAGTCGAAAACATAAAAAGCATCCCTGCCTTCCCGTTCGATAGCGTTATGTATTTCTACGGTAAAATTTTCAAAGCGGTGAGAGAGGGGTATCTCAATTGTTTTTACCTCCGGAATATCCGTAATGAATGGTTCATGAGCAGCAAACCGGAAATAAATGATCTTTCGCTTGTCTTTGACCGCCTGTCTGACATACGGCTCCATAAAAAGTCTGAATTCACTCAGCTCCGATACCCTCCATACAACATTATCACCCAGCCTGATATTGTCCAGCGCTTTATCCATCTCCGGTATGCCTGAAAGTATTCTGTCGAATGCTGCCATTTTAACTGCCTCCTTTACAAGCTTTTATCGTGAATGTCAAATAATTCAATGCCCCCGTACCTATTCCTGACCGGCGACTGACACCGAAGGCGCTCCCGTCGGGATGATACGATACAGCGGCGTATTGGAATATATGACCGGCTGTCCTGCGTGGAAAAAGACAATGCCGTTTACAGGCGATATGATCTCTTCAAGGATCCTGCCTGTATACGGGTCTGTTATCTCTGCAAGAATATCGCCTGTATTTACTCTTGCATTGACTCCTGCGCGGCGGATGAAAAAACCGGCTGTTTCATTTTTGACATTGACAAGCTCGCTGCCCTCTATCAGTCGGGAAATATACCCCTCGTGGCAGTCGTATTCAATGATATCATGTTTGTTAAGAAAACTCAGCACGGCGCTGACAGCCTCCGCTGCACTGTTATCGTCAATGCTGTCTGTGGCATTAGTATATATGGAAAACGCCTTTGCTCCCCATAGCTGCCAGTTATAATTAAGAGTGGTGGTATCATAGGGCTTTGCTTTCCTGCGGTAAACATAGGGCAGCCCGAAATCCTTTGCAAGCTCTGTATCCTCAAAGCCGGTTTTCATCATCCTTACATGAGGGATGAAGCTGCCCTGCATATAAAAGCTTGCAAATTGTATGCCGTATTCATAATCGCTGATATTGCTGAAAACACCATCGGCGATCCTTTGAGTTGTTTCGCCAAGACTATATCCCGGAAACATCCGGTTGATATCCGTATTATCAGTTGACCAGAAGCGTTTTCCGATATTCATGGAATGCGGATTGACACAGGGGATCACCATGATGGAGCTTCCTTCCCGGATCCTGCCTTCCTTTTCAAGCTGCTCAAAAGCAGAGATCAGCTTGGAACAGATATACACCTGCTGGATCTCATTTCCTCTTGTCGCGCCGACAATGCAGACAGAATGTTTTCCGCTGCCGAATTGATAGCCCTTTACACGCATATTATCCCTGTGGACTGAGCCAAGCTCAAACAGTATTTTTTCTTCCATCTGAAAAGCCTCCCTTACGCCAGTATTCTCGCAATCAGCGAGCCTTCGGAAACAATAGGATATTCACGCAGCGTAAAAACTATCCCGTCAGTTTCGGAATAGATAGTTTCATTGATCTCACCGGTGAGGGGATCTAATATATCTCCGATCTGATCGCCTTTTCTGACATTTTTCCAATGCTCAACGGCAGGAACAAATACTCCTGAGCTTCCCGCATTGATAAACGAAACCTCTCCGTCCTCCGAGATGATAGGCTCCTTTGGTAATATGGCTTCGCCGTTCCATATTCCCAGGTCCTTCATCAGAGAAAAAATACCGTCAACAAGCTGATCGCCGTATTTCTTTGTGATACGCATACCAACTCCCATTTCAACCACAAGAGTTGGTGTGCCTATTACATTAAGCGAATAAGCAAGCGTGGATTCAAGAACCGTTGCGGCAGAATGTACCCAGATATAATCTACATTCAGCTTCCTTGCAAGAGGTATAAGCGTATCCTTTGACAGCTCATTGATCCTGACCTGGGGTATTTCCTCAAGAAAGATATTGCTTGCGTGAATATCTATTACTGCGCTGCTGCCGCTGAGATCATCAATTATCTTTGATGCGATATATTCCGGCATGGAACCGTTTTCAGAGCCGGGGAAAATCCTGTTCATGTCCAGATCAAAAGCTGGTATGCCCCGGGTGATGGAATCTATTCCGAGAGGATTGAGGGAGGGATAGATATCGACTATCCCTGTGAGACTGCTGTAATTCTCTTTTATTCTCCTTTGCAGTTCATAGCAGACATACTGCCCCTCAAGCTCATCGCCGTGTGTTCCTGTAACAATGCTTAAACGCTTTTCATTGCCGCTGAGCCCGTTTTCCGGTACAAGGCGGTTTTTCTTTATCATCATGGTTTCATCTATCGGCAGTCCGACAGACGATACTACCTGAACCATTATCATCATTCCTTTGTCTGTATTTCTTCAACGCTGACTTCTTCTTTCTGTGTCTGTATTCCGTTTCCGTAGAAATTGCCCTTTATCACAGGACAGTCGCTTGAATCCCTGCCGTAGGACACTTTTATATATTCGTCATTGACCAGCTTGTTGTTTGTGGGATCAAAGCCGTACCAGTAACCCCGGCAAAAAGCCTCGACCCAGGCATGGGACGCGCCATCTCCCAGCATCATTCCCACAACATATCTTGCCGGAATATTCTCCATCCTGAGAAGGGAGATCATAATATGTGCAAAATCCTGACAAACGCCGTTCCCCAGAGTAAAAGCATATTCGGCAGTTTCATGTATTTCTGTTGCCCCGGAATTATATTTCATTATCTCCGGAATCGCTTTCATTATCCGCAGAGTTTTATTATACGGATCAGGGATAGCATCAAGGGAAAGAGAATTGTGGTATTTTTGCAGATTTACCCCCGGCGCAGTTAATCTGGTCTGTATTCCGAAAACTGTTGAGCTGAACGGGCAATACGGATATGACTCCTCGCCTGTGAATTCCTCAAAGATATTAAGACCTGTATCGGCGCATCCGCTTATGAATATTTCAAATTTATCATGGGGCTTTTCGATCCTGCCGTACAGCTTCTTATTATGGAAAACATCATCGGAAATGGAAAAGCTGGTATCATAACCGGAGGAAATATTCAGCTCTGTGATCTTTTGCCTTTCATTATCCTGCGGAATGAACATGACAGAAAAGTTATGGTTATTGACCGCCTCGCTGTAGGATGCAGTCAGATTATATTGAAATCTCAGATGTCTGATACTACCGCCCCCTTACGAAAGAATAAGCTTTCTCAGCAGATTCTTTACATTGTCATAACTGAAATCAGAGGATGAAAGCATATTATCCATTGTATATAAAACGCTTTCATCATACCGGAGCTTCGCCTTTGCAAGAAAGCCCTTCATTCTTCTGTATACCATCTGGATCTCGTGGGCAGGCTTATCAAGACTCAGGTACAGATCAAGTCTTTCTATGCCTTTGCCCAGCTTGATGATATTCCGTATCTGCTCATCGTCTATATTGTCATTGACACAGCCCCAGAATGCAAGAATGTGATCTATTACAAGCATCAGATCGGCGATGGCGGAAATGCTGTTTTCTGCATTTTTGATATCGTCTATGGCAAGCTGGATATATGCCATTGTTTCTGTTCCGATATAATCTCTCATAACGATGGCGTTGTCATATGCCCTGTTAAGACTGCTGATGATGGAATTGGAGTCGGCTTCATCAAAGGCGTATTTTCTTTTAAAGGTGCCGCTTGAACCGTAAATATCAGCAATGCCGATTTTTTTGCACAGTACCTTATAATACTCCGGATCGGAATCTATCATAAGATCTGCTGATTTGAAATAATCCTTCAGTAATGAATAAACCCTTTCCGTATATCTTCCCAGCCAGAAAAGGTGGTCGCTTTTGTCTATCGTGATAATACCCATGTGTCTTTAAAACCTCCGCCCTGTGATGAATTGACGATGAATGAATCAGGATTTCTTGAAAATCTTGTCAGACCGCTTGCCCATACCTTTGTGGTTTTTCCTGTCAGTACAAAGGCGCGCAGATCCGCTTTTCTCGGAACCTTTGCCCCGCTTTCATCAAGAATATCCAGATCATAAAAGTCAATGACCTCCTGCGCAATAAATCTTCTGGGTTCTGATTTAAGCAGAGAGATAAAATCTGATTTCTTTTCAGCTGTCAGCGAGCTTCCGAAAACCACACCGTAGCCGCCTGCCTCTGCAACATCCTTGATAACCAGCTTATCAAAGTTGTCAAGAACGTACTGCATATCCTTTTCATAATAAGGTAGATAGGTGGGCGCGTTCATCAGTATCGCTTCTTCTCCCAGATAATACTTTATCATTTTGGGAACAAAATAATAGATGCCCTTATCATCCGCAACACCGTTTCCGGGAGCATTGAGCAGCGCCGCATTTCCCTTTCGGTAAGCTTCAAAGATATGGGGGATACCGATCACCGATTCCTCGTAAAAGGTCATGGGGTCAAGGTATTCATCGGATATTCTTCTGTAAACAGCTCCGACACGCTGTTTTTTACCGTTGTAGTCGATATAGTACAGATTGTCGTTTTCACAGACGATATCCTTTCCTGTGGTAAGCACCGCTCCTGTTTTTTCTGCCAGATAGGAATGTTCAAAAAACGCCGCATTATACCTGCCGGGTGAAAGTATGACATTGATACCGCCGGTATTGACATGATCCATTACCTCCTTGAGCAGAACAGCATAGTTCCGGTTGTCGATAACGCCGCTTTCAGTGAAAGCATCGGGGGCGCTTCGCCTTTGAAGCTCCCTTGCTATCATCGGATACGACGCCCCCGACGGCACTCTCAGATTATCCTCAAGAACATACCAGTTATCATCCTTTGACTGAACAAGATCAATGCCGGAAATATGGCTGTAAATGCCCTTCGGCGGTGTCACACCGTCACAGGGCAGAAGAAAACCCTTGGCAGAAAAAATAAATTCCTCCGGTATCACCTTGTCTTTGACGATCTGTTTTTTGCCGTAGATGTCGGATAAAAAACAGTTCAGTGCATCAACACGCTGCCGGAGGCCCTTTTCAAGAT
>ONNU01000041.1 GCA_900319255.1 uncultured Eubacteriales bacterium | reverse complement strand
TATTTGATTGCTTCGGAACTCTGATAGATACCGGTTCAACATCTCTGAATGCGGCAAAAACAATACTGAAAAATGTCGGCTCGGATATTAATGCAGAATATTTCTATCCCGAATGGAAAAGAACCAAAAAAGAAATGATGATGCAGGATACGTTTTACAGCGAAAAGGAATTATTCGGGCTGAGTCTTAAAATAATGTTCGATAAATACGGGATAAAGGCTGATGCAGAAATAGAAGTCAGACCAATGATTGATATTCTTTTCGGAGACCGCAGGGTCTTTCCCGATACGGTCAGCACTCTTGAAACTCTGGAAAAACAAGGGATCGAGTGCGCTGTTGGCTCAACAACGGATACAGATTCGCTTATGCATTTTCTTGATCTGAATGCTCTTGAATTTCGCTATATCTTTACGTCCGAGGATATGAAGGTATACAAGCCCTTCCCTGCCTTTTATAGTACGATTTTGAAGGAAACAGGATGGGATGTCTGTGAATGTCTTTTTGTGGGAGACAGTCTTGTGGATGATGTAAAGGGACCTCAGAATATCGGGATGAAGGCTGCTTTATTAGACAGAAATCATAAGTACAGCGATAGTTCTGATATCAAGCCGGATTATATTATTCATTCACTTTCCGAGCTTACGGAGATCGTAAAAAAATACTGACAAAATGAAAAAGACCTGAGGTAACATCCGCCCCGGGTCTTTTCATCATAATATTCCATTTTTAAGTCTGTCCAGCCCGTCAAGCAGTAATTTCTGCGGGCAGGCGATATTCATCCGGAGAAAGCTTTCACCGCCCTTACCGTAATAGCTTCCTGCCATGACATAAAGACCGGTGTTTTTTCTTATCTTCGCGGCAAGCTCTTTGCTGTTCATTTTCAACGCTGTACAATCAAGCCATAAAAGATAAGTCGCATCTCCCCATACAAGTCTGATATCTGGGATCTCCTTCTGAAGGAATTTCCTTACCGTCAGTTTGTTATTATAAATATACTCATTCAGCTCATCAAGCCATTTTCTTCCTTTTTTGAAAGCTGAAACTGCTGCCGCTGAAGCAAAGGAATTAGGCATTGAGATCTCGTCCCTTTCGATGGAAGAACGGACTTTGCTTCTGATATCATCATTTGGAATGTAAAGCGCAGAGGTTTGCAGACCTGCAAGATTAAAAGCCTTTGTGGGAGCGATACAGGTAACGCTGTTATTCCTGTTGATATCGGAAGCAGAAGCAAACGGTGAATGCTTTATGCCGGGAGTGATAATATCGCAGTGTATCTCATCTGAAATGACCAGCACATTATTTCTGCTGCACATCTCCCCTATTCTTTCCAGTTCTGAGCTTTCCCAGACCGTGCCGGTGGGATTCTGGGGATTGCAGACTATCATCATGGCAGCAGACGGCTGGGAAAGTGCTTTTTCGAGGCTTTCATAATCAATATGATAGCTGTTCCCGTCATAATTCATTTCAACCTCAAGCGCCTGTCTGCCGTTATCTTTTATGCAGTTGTAAAAATGATTATAATTCGGTGTTAGCAAAACAATTTTTTCGCCTTCAGACGTAAGATGACGTATCATCGAAGAAACAGCAGGCACAACACCGGAGCAGAATGTCAGATGCTCTTTTTTTATTTCCAGCCCGTGATATTTCTTCCACCAGTTAATATAAGCTTCATACCATTCATCACAAAGCTTGCTGTATCCGAAAACCGGGTGTTTGAGCCTTTCTGAAAATGCTTCAATTATCTCCGGCGCTGCCTCAAAATCCATATCAGCCACCCACATTGGAAGCTCGTTTTCCCTGATATCCCATTTGATCGAATCGGTATTTCTCCGATCGGTGATTTTATCAAAATCGTACATCCTCTCTCCCCCCACCTTATCTATTTATTCATTGCTCAGAATTTCGATCGCCCTGTCTGCATTCCCATCCTCAAGACCGCTTCTCCAGCCGTTTTCAGATGAAGGGGCTTTTCTGCGTGTAGTAACGGCATGATCTGAAAGCATCCCCCAGTTCCATGATGAATCGTCAAGTATTACAAAGCTTTTTATATCCGGATGATTTTTCAGCCATTCGCTGATCTCTTCCGGTCTGGAATCGGGACCGTATGACAGCTCATCTGTTACGCCGTAAACGGAAAGACCGCATTTTTCAAAGGCAGTCATCAGCTTTTTGTAATGTCCGGATATACGTTCCCCCCTCAGCTCCTGCCAGCTGTGAAAGAACAGCCTCCATGAGGAAGTCAGAACGATTTTTGCACCCGAAGCATCAACTATCCTTTTCAGACGCAAAACCATATTCATATCTATGATCTCCCGGTTTTCCTCCGGAGAATCAAAATTATTCAGCACACCATCTATATCAAGAAAAATAACTTTACTGATGTTTTTTTCCATATGACGCACCTCTTTGATCTCAGCTGTCTTGCCCCAGAATATTTCTCAAATAGCTTTGTTCAGTGTGTGTTCGTTATCGTTTTTCCTTTGCACTGATATGCCCCAGCTCCGTATATACAAGCCTTCCGTCCGTTCTCCTGGACAGCATCAGGGAAAAACTGTCTACGGTCATGCTGCATTTTTCAAGCTTTATTTCATTCAGTGTTTTTTCCTGATTTGCATAGATCCGGGCTTTTCTGACGAGAGTAATATGCGGTTTGAATTTCTTCCGGTCGTAATGGATGCGGGCTTTGTCCAGAGCTTTTCTGACGTTTTGGGCTAATGACATCAAAGCAGGGGCTTTCTTTGTCCCGATCCACAGGATATCTCCGAATGTCCCTGTACGTTCCTCGAGAGATATTCTGAAAGGGTCAAAAGAGATCTGTTCCAGAGCATTAATGACCTTTTGAGGGTCATCATATTCTCCGATGAAAGCCAGCGTCAGATGAAGATTCCGGCAGTTTGTGTAATTGCCTGTAATGCTCTTTTCCTTCATTTGCTTTTGCAGCTCTGTCAGAGTATTTTCCATTTCAGGGCTGAATTTAATTGCAATAAAAAGCCTCATCTTTGCTCACCATTTCCGATCCGGTCATTTTTCTTGTGCTTATACTTGCATCACTTTTCGGATGAATGACAGCTATCTGGAAGGCATCCTCATAGATTATTTCTCCGGGCGGCTCAGTACATTCTGAGATGTAAAGAGTCAAGCCGTATTTTTTCGCCATATCACGATAAAATATCATTACCTTGTAAATGCGTTTCCCGTCATCAGTATCCTTGAACCATGTGACAGCGCCGTCAGCATTGCCCTGTTCATAATAAGGCGGCACAGGCAGAACCTTTTCAAAATATCTGCGGTTTTCCCAGTATTCCATTTCTTCATCCTCAGTGAGAAGCTTTTTTTCTATAAGCTTCCATACTGCTACAAATAAGCCCATGGGCATTTTTGTTTTGTATGCTATATCCGAAGTATGTATGCGAAAGTATGTCATTTTCCCCTCTGCTTTAGATTATTTCAAAATTTTTCTTATGGTTTTTTCATCCGTTTCAGGCAGCATGGCTTTAAAATGCGCCAGTATGCGCTGATATGATTCCTCCGGTGTTCTCTCATAAATTCTGTCTGTAAAATCACTGCCCATGAATTTTTCGGGCGTGGAATATTCTGCTACACCCCAGCCGTAGGGCTTTCCGTGCTTATCCCGCTGATAAACAAAGTCGCTAATAATAACATAGCATTGAGTCTGCAAACGGGTGATAATTGTATCAAAGCCTTTTTTGCCGCCTTTGCCGTAATTTCCGCTTTCCTTTAGCCTTCTGGAAAGAACGGGCGCATCTGCATCCAGCAATTCAAAAAGCTCCTTATCCTTGTGTGCAGCTAAACCATCGTCATATCTTGCATCAAAATCATAGCCGTTCCTGCGATAATTTGCAAAATCAGAAAACCATTCCCTGCTGATAAAAACAGCCTTATTTTCAAGGAATTTTCCATAGGCGCAGCCGGTCTCTCTGATAACAGGACCCTTCCATTCCCAGACGGGCCAATTACTGTCGCCAAGAGCATTATACCAGCATTCAGGAGAAATGTGTTCTTCAATGGAAAAGCCGGGAACGGAATTTTTAAAAAAGGGTACAAAGCCAAATTTATTGATCGCCTCAATCAGATCAGACCTGGTTCTGATATAAAAGTCAAATCCATTCATAAACTAAGCTCCTTCTTTTCCAAGCCTTTCCCTGACAAGCATTGTCGCAAAGCCCAAAAGATTCTGCCCTGACCATTTATACATATTGAAGCGGTCATCATCCTTCATTGAGATGCCTGTCGCCCATATCTTATCCTGAACAGCGCATTCAGCAAGTATTATGTCGCCGGTATCAAGAAGCATTTTTTTCAGATCTTCATTCTGACTGTATTTTGCATACAGACCGTTGTAAATGATTATCTGGCGCATACCGTTCCAGACGGTATTATTGTAATTGCCTACCTTTCTGCCCAGTGCTTTTATCTTTGCCACATCACTGATGGACATGATCTCGTTTTTTATCTCATTATCACAGAACAGCTCAGCTTTTTTATACATCATATACTGTTCCATTGACGAAAAAGATATACCGTCAACATTAAAGTCTGACAAATACCAGTTGCTGAGCCAGCCGTTTTCCTCGTCAGGGTTATGAAAGCATATATATTTCTGCATTTTTTACCTCCTTTCCGATACAGGACATTTATATTGGTTCAACGATCTTTATTCCTGTATCCTGTATCATTTCACGGATGACCTTTTCATTATCCAGATGCATCAGGTAAACCTCTGTACCCTGCCGCTGTAATTCTATAAGATTATCTAAAAACTTATCTATCTGCAAATGTACATTACTGTCATTTGCGCATATCTCTGTATACATACATTTTCTGGCTGCGCTGGTAAATACAAGGAAGGAAACAAAGGGTTCCAGCTTATTGGTATCACCGGTATATACTGTGAGGGTCTTATCCACCAGCAAAGCGTAGCCAAAGCAGTTATCCTTATGAGTTGATGTATGTGTTGTCGGGATGGATGCTCTGAACCAGTATTTATTCAGCTTATTGGTACTGATAACAGAATATGCTTCTTTACGGCAGCCTTCGATCTTATCAAGCAGGAATTTCATATTGTAGATTATCGTGTCTGAGGGCGCTGCTACTATTACGGGGATATTCAGATAATGAAATGCATAATGTATCAGTGTTCCTATACCGCTGATGTGATCTCCGTGAGTAT